>JAFWAT010000025.1 GCA_017507525.1 Clostridia bacterium
GAAGCAGAATGCACCGTCAATGAAAAACAAGTAAACGATTGAAAAGAGGAGCTCTATGCAACATCTACTCAGCCACATGCGCCGTGCCATTGAGGATTATAACATGATCGAAGAGGGCGACAGAATCGCTGTCGGTCTCTCCGGGGGAAAGGACTCTTTAGCCGTTTTAATGGCGGCGCACGCCTTAAAGCGATTTTATCCTAAGCACTTCCACTTAGAAGCTATTACACTGGATATGGGTATGGAGGGAATGGATTTTTCACCGCTTGCCACGCTTTGCAAATCTCTTGACGTGCCTTATTCAATAGAAAAAACGCAAATTAAAGAGATTGTCTTTGACCTGAGAAAAGAGAAAAATCCCTGCTCCTTATGTGCAAACCTGCGGCGCGGTGCATTAAACTCCGCCGCAAAGGAACGGGGGCTTGATAAAATTATGCTGGGGCATCATTTTGATGATGTTGTTGAAACATTTTTCTTAAGTCTTTTGTATGAAGGCCGTGTTAACTGTTTTTTGCCGGTAACCCACTTAGACAGAATGGATGTAACCCTGCTTCGTCCCTTCATTTATGTAGAAGAGCGAGACATTCGCAAATTCGCTAAGACTGCAGCTCTGCCGGTGGTAAAAAGCAATTGCCCGGCCGATGGCAACACAAAGCGTGAGTATGTTAAAACCCTATTAGGGCAATTAGAGCACGAGAACCACGGCGCAAAGCAACGCCTGTTCACCGCTATGCGAAACAGTGTAGACGGCTGGCAGACAGTTTAACCCCCCTTAACTTGCCATTGTGTGTAATACAATAACAATTGCGTAGGGGTCTTTATCCCGAATCAATTAGAAAAATGTAACCAAGATTAAACTGCCCCAATTTGTACTGTCAGTACAAATTGGGGCAGTTTAATCATTCGCTCAGCCTATTAAATTACCTTTCTTACATGTGCCAAAGCTTTTTTAATCTTCAATATATTGCTTCTTAAACGCATCAATGGCGTCGTCAGTCAGCTCCGGCATATCTGTCTTATGAAGTGACCAATGCTCGGTATGCTCTATGGTGGCACCCGGTGCCACGCTTTGCAGTTCACTCAAGGATTCCATCTCTAAAAACATGGGGTTTGTATAGGTCGCAAAGGACATGCCACCATCAGGATACGTGCCGTTTAAATTCGGTTCAAACTGCTTTAAGAACATATCACCATGGTTAAAATACATGGCGAAACCGTGTTGACTGTTGATGCCGAATTTCACATTGCCCGTTGCACTTTTGTCCTGCCGTAATAGAATATATCGTTTCATCCAAGTCAGGCGGTCATCATTTAACACGGTATGGTCCCAGAACGCCATGTTCCTGTTCGGCAGACAGTATGTTTTGCGCACCGGCTGAGGCACAATTTCTGTTCCACCCGGAGACAAAACAGTGACGGGCCAAATAGCTAAAGTAACATCCCAGGCGCCGTGATTTGTCAGGTAGTGTTTTACTGTAACCTCGGTAGAATCTTCTGCCAGAGAAATATCAAAGGCGTACTGATACTGATTCCATTTTTGCATGGGCGGTGTAAAGATTGCGCCGTTTTCTGTCAGATTCACGTCTACCGGCTCATTATCGGGATAATAGGTTCTGGGGTAATCCTCCGGGCTGGTCCAAAGTCTGTGACCGCCGTAGATGTACCAGACAGAGCCTTTGCCGTAAACCTTTTCAAATTCATCGCCGTCAGCAAAAAAGCTTCTGTCCTTATTTTCATAAAACATATTTTCGCCATCGATAAAGGAATACCGGATGATTCTGGGACCAAAATCCGTGGTCACCACCAGCCGGACTATGCCGTTGGAAATTTCCAGGCATTTGCCATAGCCATCATACTGAATCTCTTGTTTTGTAATCACATTAACCCTCCTGCTCTATCGTTTCGTTTAAAAACTCTATATCATTAATTAAAATGCTTTCAACATTTTTCGCAAGCGCCCTAATGGAAAGGAAGCTTTTTTTCGTCTGCAGAATTAAAAACAAAGGGACGGGAACAAATCCCGTCCCTATATTTTATTGTACCAAAAAAAGACTTACAGTTCAATACATTTTTCAGATAGACACATTTTTTATCCAGAACATAGTTCACCTGATGCTTATAAAAACTCCTTAGAAGTTAATAATCGCAAAGCCGGCAACAATTGTGTCGTTAGATTATTTCAATGCCTAAGATATTACATAGATTTTCCATTTTATCTGTCTGGTCGCCATATGCAATGATGTAATGCTGACACATAACGTTTTCAGCAAATTCTTCTACATCATCTAAAAGGATTTCCAAACCGGGGAGCTGGGGTGCAGGCTGAGTCCAACCGGCTTCCTCCCACTTTCTCGGAGTGATGCCCTCGCCCTTTACCATGTGCATATAGTACCGGTCACCGCAGCTGGTTAAGCGGCACAGGGTGACTTCGCCGGGTTTTACCTTAGAAACGTTTAAAATGCCTTCATTCAGTTCGCCAAAGGCTGCAGGCATCACCTGCACGCCACCATCGGTGACCTCTGCCGGAACATAGTCCGGAACGCCGGCAAGTACACGGTCTTCCATAAATTCGTAAAACTCTAAGTAGAATGCACATTGACCGGTTAAATATTTCACCATGAGCTGGGTCACGCTGCCTAAAGAGTCATTTTCCGGCACGGTGCAAACTCCCTCGCAGTCAGACAGAAGCATAAAGATGGGTGCCGGCGGGAAGCCAAGGAGCTTCTTCATGCCGTCAACATCTTTTAAGGAAATCGCTTCATAGCCACGCTCGTCAATCAGGCTCTTTAAGGCTAAATAATAGCCGGCTGCCAGCTTAAGACCCTCAGGCTTTGCTTCTTTTAAGAATTTCCACTTAGAAATTGCGTTATCAATAACAGCTTGTTTTTCGCTATCCGTCACCTTCTGATACCGCTGGTAAATTTCCAGCATTTCAAAGGTTTCAATCTCGGTACCAACCACACGCTTTAAGGAGGGACCGTCAAACAAGGTGCCGTAAAGGTTCATGTCACGGTAGCCCATGTGACCGATTTTGGCACTGCGGAGCTTTTCAGCCGCAGCTGCTGCAACAGCAAAATCAGCAACCTTTTTAGAATTGGTTTTTTTGCCGATGATGTCGTAAATAAACTTAAAGTTATAACCTAAGTCAAAGAAGGTTTTGCGAAGGGCTGAAGTGCCTGCCTGGTCAGCAGTGGTCACCAAACGATCGCCCTCTGTCCAGCCGCAAAGTCCCCACAGCACCATGGGTTTATGACGGAAAGGCTCCGTTACCTTCACCACAGCGTGAGTGGGAATCCAGCCTGCGATGCAAACAACCAAAACATCAAAGTCTGCCTCTTTTAGTGCCGCAATAGCCTTTTTCACATCTTTTTCTTCGTAATCATCCGTTACGGGATAAACAGAAGTCAGGTCTAAACCTTCCTCCTGCAGCGCTTTTTCAGCTGCCTTACACTTATTGACAATTAAATCAATGGGGGTATTGACTTCACCGAAGCCAACGAATGCAACCTTTGCCATTTTTTATCATCCTTTCTTATTCAAACATTTCGTTAAAAATTTTTTACTATTTCACGCACTAATTGCTTGCCAAACGGCACAGCCGGAAAGAAAGCACTGTAATGACCGCTTTTTTCAGCCCAACCGATTGTAAGCCGACTTGCATCTGTTCCTTCCTAGCCTTTTGCTTTGCCCGTTGACAAATTTGTTCTATAATATTATAATTATATAAAACTATATTGCTTAATTCTACACATATATTGTTATGTTTTTAAACAATATTGCAAAAGAGGCCATTATGAAGCGAGAAAACATTAAATTTGATATGCCCCAAATTGCACTGAATCTCAAAACCATAAACATTGAGGCAGACACCCCACTCCTTGGTATGCATTTTCACAAGGCTGTTGAACTGGTGCGGGTCTATGAGGGCGAAATAACCTGTTGTATAGAAAACACTGAATACAGTCTGAGCCAAAACGATATTCTGCTTATAAACAGCGGTGTTATGCATAAGCTTATATGTAATCGTTGTGCCACTGTTACCTACATTCAAATCAATCTGGAGAAGTATTCAGAACCCTCTGCCGTCTATAGCGGCTACTTTGACAAATTTATTAAAAATAACAATGCCGAAAAGTTTTCCATTCTTCATGGCGAAAATGAGCTTGTTTCTATTTTCAACAACATCAAAAGAGAGTTTGAAGAAAAAAGATTTTGTTATAACGAATATCTCCGGGCTTACATTTATACCCTTGTAGCTTTTATGCGCCGCAATTTTCTTTCCTCTGATGTAAAAGTCTTATGTGACGCAAGCAAACTGGCAGAGCTTGCGCCCGTGGTGCAATATATTGACGAAAACTATCACACCAAGCTTTCACTGGCGCATTTAGGAGCTATTATTAAAAGTGACAGGTTTCGTTTATGCCGGCTTTTTAAGTCTGCTACCCATTCCACTCTTTTTGAATACATTAATTTTGTCAGGCTTTTATGTGCTGAAGAATTGCTCATAAAATCTCAAAAAAGCATTAGTGAAATTGCTTTTGAATGCGGTTTTGCCTCCATACAGTATTTTAACAGAGTCTTTAAAGAAAGCCGGGGTTATACACCGGGGATGTTTCGGAAAATTTTTTCGGAATCATAAGGCGACTTTAATTTAACAGATCATCAAGCTTTGTATATGCCGCATAGGTTTCTGAATAGTCAACCCCCTGAGGCACAAAGGATTTTTTGGTTTTAACAATTTTTTCTGTCGCGCTGATAACAGAATCATACACACCGGCACCAACGCCTGCTAAAATTGCAGAGCCAAGGCACGCTGTTTCAGACTGCGAAAGTGACGTTAGGCGAATTCCCGTCATATCCGCCTTAATTTGATTCCACAGAGGGCTTTTTGAGCCACCGCCCATGATACGGATTTCTTCAATGGGTAAATTCAGATAATCTAAGTTGCTCCTCAGCATACAAGCCACAGCCTCTAAAATGCTGCGAACAAAGTGACCGCGGGTGTGCTGCAGGGTTAAACCATGAAAGGTGCCCTTTGCTTCGGGATTGTATTTCGGCATCATAGAACCGCACAGATGGGGTAAAAATACCAATCCGTCAGAGCCTGCCGGAACAGCTTTTGCCAGTTCATCCAGTTCTATAAAGTCGTAAGCTTCACACAGGGCGTTTTTAAACCATTTAAGGCTCATTCCGGCTGTGTTTGTCCACAAAATACCGGCATACTTACCGTCATAATTATAATGGCAAGGAACTTTACTGTCAGGGTTATAAGCAGGGATTTTCTCCTCCGGTACAAAAAGCACCATGGTGGTGCCCGTCATTTCGCTCATAATGCCGGGGCGCACAACACCGGCGCCAATGGCACCGGCAACCTGATCCATAGCACCGGTCATAACCTTGATGCCCTCATAATCGCCCACATATTGGGCGCTATCTAAAAGCTCGGGGAGCATATCGGGAGTTACGCCGATAAAGTCAAGCATATCACTCCACCACTCGCCTGAGCGAATGTCAAAATACAGGCTGGAGGACTGGAGGGTTTTTTCGGTGACAAATTTGCCGGTCATTTTATATAAAAGATAATCCTCTAACAGAAAAACCTTTTTTGTTTTCGCCCACGTTTCCGGTTCATTCTCTTTTACCCACAAAAGCTTGCAGGCAGGCCATGTGGCTGTAATCTCCGGCTGACCGGTTACCTCATAAACGGTTTTTGTGCCAAATTTTTTATCAATGACTTCTGCCTCTTTTTCAGCGCGGTTATCAAGCCATACAATGGCATCACGGACAGGGGTGCCTGCTTCGTCAGTCAAAATCAAGGTTTCACATTGGGTGTCAATGCTCATAGCACCAACGCTGATGCCTTTTGTAACCTCCTCAACTGCCTGCAGAAACAGCTTCCAGTAGTTTTCGGTTTCAAATTCTACCTGATTGCCCTCCTGCCTTAAGATATAATCCACTGTAGTTTGAGAAAGCATTGTGCCTGCTTCATCAAAAACCGCCGCTTTAATGGAGGTTGTTCCTACGTCTACACCTAATAAATTCATATCTGTAACCACCTTTTTGGCAGGCAGAAAATTCTGCCCTATTTAAAAAGCTAAAATTTTGCTTTAATCGACTAAAATCAAATTGGGTTTTGTCTTTTTTAATTTGCTGACCGTTTCCTTGGGGAGCTTTGCATTGGTGACAATATCACTGACAGATGACAGCGGCGCAATATGAGAAAACGCCACGCGGTCAAACTTACTGGCATCTGCCACAACAATCTGCAAGGCAGAATGTTCAATCATACTGCGGCAAATTTCCGCCTCCTGCTCGTAGTAGGTAGAAAGCCCGCTGGCGGCATCAATGCCGTCAACAGATAAAATCAGCTTATCCACACGGTATTCAGACAGCTGCCTGAGGGCATCATCACCATAAGTAAACTGATACTTGGTATTCACGTTGCCACCCAATAAAACAACGTGAAAATCGGGGTTTCCGGCAGCTTCTAAGGCAATTGCCACCGAGTTTGTAACTATTTTTAAATCTTTATGCCGAGAAAGCATACGCAAAACAAATAACGTCGTGCTGCCGGCATTCATCATAATGGTATCACTGTCGTGAACCAGGTTTGCAATATGCGCCGCTATAACCTTCTTTTCAGCCTCATTGGCAGCTGAACGTTGGCTCAGGTTCATATTATAATAAGGCTTATAAGAGCTGATGGCGCCACCATGCACGCGGGAGCAAAGCCCCATTTTTTCAAGCTCTTCTAAGTCCATGCGAATGGTGACTTTAGAAATCTGAAACTTTTTGCTGAGGGCACTGACTGTAACACGCCCCTCCTGATTTAAGATTTCTACTATTTTGTCTCGCCTTGTATCAAGATTCATATGTTTTCCTGCCTTTTTGCATTGGCGATAAACGGACTATCATCAGATAGTCCGTTTATCATCAAAAACATGTATGTAAGATATAATTATCTCTTCTGCTGCAGGTCGTAATGAACATCGTAAGCTTTTTCTTCATCTGTGTACTTACGCAGCGTGTTGACAACTTCGCCGTTGTTCCACTTTCTGTCGTTCACGTCCTCAGAGGTACCCATAACAGTAACGTTTAACTGTCTGCGGCGAGCACGAACATGATCCCAGTCGATGAAGTAAACGTGAGCAAATTCGCCACCGTCTAAAACGCCGTCTTTAATGGTCATGGTTTCGCTTCTGCCAAAGAATACGCTGCGCAGATGACCGTCAGTATTCATGCTGGTGAAGTCACCGGGTTCATCAACGTATCTACCGAACTGGCTGTGGATCGGACCGGGATGACGGTACTGATGTTCTTCAGCAAAGTCAGGGATCATCTTTCTCATGATGTCTAAGAGGTCATGCTGCAGAAACTCTAAGTCAAAAGAGTCAATGTCATGAGAGCATTCCTGAACCATAACAGAACAGGTGGTGTGGTGAGAAGCGATACATACGGTACCGTTTTTAACACCGGATTCAGCTACGATTTCCATAATTTCCTTAGAAACGTCATGGAAAGTGGGGATCCAGCCTCTTGACTGCAGTTCTAATTCCTTTTGATACACTTTAAATTCCATTGTGCATTCTCCTTTTTATAAATTTTATTACTTTTTATTCAGTCGCTCACCCACAGCGCCGCCGGGATGTATAAGCGCAAACTGCTCATTTTTATAATCGGTTTCTTCAATCAAAGCTGCCTGCAGGGCATGGAAAATCATGCAAAGCGCTGTGGTTGAAGTTGTACCCTGTGAATTGTATTTATCTGTTTCCCGGTTCACATGCTGCTTTAAAACAACATCGGCAGCCTGTGCCAAGGGAGATTCCATATTCTCGGTTACAGAGATAATTTTAACGCCCTTGGTTTTGCAAATATCAATAATGGGCAGAAGTTCAGCCGTTTTACCCCCGCGGGATGCAAAAACGATAACATCATCCTTCTGCAAAAAACCTGTTGCGCCATGAATTGCCTCAGCCGGAGAAATAAACCGGGCGGGGCGTTCAATGCAACACATTAAGTGTGCAAAATGCTGGCAAATAATGCCGGAGTGACCGCAACCTGCCGCACCAATACGGGGTGCATTTTTCAGCAGTTCAACAGCTTTCGAAAAAGCTTCATCATCAAAATATTCTACCATTTCACGGATGCATTCTGCCTCAATCTGATAGGCTTCTTTTGCGGCCTGTAAAGCTTCTTGTTTCATCTCTGTTCCTCCTCTTAATGTAACTCATCCCAGGCTTTTCTAACGGCAGCAATCATTTCCTCAGCTAAAGCCAGGGGATTTTCTGCCTTGGCAATGGCACTGGAACAGCCGGAAGCAGAAGAACCTGCTTTAATGATGTTATAGCAATCTTCACCCTTACTTATGCCGGCAGAGGGGAAGGGCTTAATGTCCGGATTGATTTCACGGATGACGCGGATAACTTCGTCAACATATTCTTTATCAGCCGGCTTACCGGTACCAATCAGTTCAGTCGGCTCTGCCACCAAAATGTTGGGCCCGAGTTTAGCAATTGCCTTTACTTCTTCAATGCTATCAGCACAAACCATGGTTGCAAGGCCAACCTCGTCAGCACGGCGGATGGCTTCTGCAATTTCATCTAAGGTGAGCTTGTGTTCAGCGTGGTTAAGCATAACGCCCACGGCACCGGCTGCTTTAACAGCTTCAGGCAGGGTTCTACCCATACCTCTGCCAACGGGCAGGCTGTCCATATGCTGCGTATATACATGAACTCTCTTGGTGTTTTTAGCAATGTTGCTAATTTCAGTATCGGGAATGTCCAATACGATGTCAACATCATATTTTTCAGCCAGTTCATCAAGACCCTTTGCCATGTTCAGCAAAACGTCACCATACATATAACATTTGGGGCCGTATTCGAAGAACGGCTCTTTAATTTGATAATCTTTATACACTTTTATCACCTCATTAAATTTTCTTTTTTGTTTCGTTTGACTTTCATTTATATTGTATATTACATTCCCCCGTTTGTCAATAGATTTTTAGTTTTTAGAATGCTGAAATTGGCAGAAAATTGGCGCCTTTCAGCATCTTGTGCGCAGGACTTTCGCTTGCAATTTTTGGGAAACTGTGATACAATAAAATGGTATAAAATAGCAAACAATTTTGAGATACATTTATTGGAGTGATTGTGTGAAAAAAGTCACCGTAAAAGAAATTGCAAAAATGGCAGGGGTTTCTGTCACAGCGGTTTCCTTTGTTTTAAATGACAAACCCGGCGTCAGCGAAGAAACCCGCAAAAAAGTGCAAAAAATTATTGACGAAACAGGCTTTAAACCAAATTTAAACTCAAAAAAACTGGTCTTGAATAAAAGCTTTAATATCTGTTTGATTATTAACTCCTTTTCCTCGCCGTTTGAGGATTTGTTCTACTTTGAAATCACCCGCGGCATTTTAAACCGAAGCCAAAAATATAATTACAATATTACCATCAGCAAGCCCACAGGTTCAAAGGACGAGCTCCCTGACATGGTCTACTCAGGAGATACAGATGGTATTATTTTTATGCAGGATATCAGCCGAAAGCTAACAGACAAGGCTATTGCCTGTGGTATTCCCTTTGTGGTTGTTGACTCCCACGCTTCCATCGAAGGCATTACCTCTATCAATGCAGACTACCGGAGCGCAACCTATGAGGCAACAAAGTTTTTAATTCAAAATGGGCATCGGGATATTGCCATGATTGCATCAGAAACCGTTCCCGAATTCCACACCCAGACCCTTGCCGGCTTTACAGAGGCCATGAAGGAGCGCGGACTTTTGCCAAACCCTGACTATTACGGTTTTTCGGCAAGTAATGAAGATACCGCATACGAGGCTGCTAAACAACTGCTTTCCTCCAAAAAACGTCCCACCGCCGTTCTTTGTACCGTTGATAGCTTTGCCATTGGTGCCATGCGTTGTGCTAAAGACTTAAAGCTTTCAATCCCCAATGATGTTTCCTTTATGGGTATTGACGATATTCTGCTCTCCCGTTACATTGAGCCGAAATTGACCACCGTCGGCATTGACAAAGTGGAAATGGGTATGCTGGCAATGGATACGCTGTTGCAAAAAATTAAAGGCAAAAAGACAGAAAGCATTCTTCTTCCTATGGAGCTGGTTGTTCGTGATTCGGTTGAGAATCTTTCCCGTAAATAGAAATTGTTTTGTAAAGCTGCAGGTAAGCCTGTAGTAGGGGCGATTCATGAATCGCCCGTTTGCGGGGCATTCGTGAATGCCCCCTATGCCACAAAAAGGGCATCCGTCCGAGTAACGAGGGGCGATGCCCACCCCTACCCACACGCAAATACAAAAAGGACTTGTCAAATGACAAGTCCTTTAATAATTATTAATGAAATTACGGCAGTAATCTGGACGGAGTAACTTTATATGCGTCATTTGCACGAATAAAAGCTTCCGCATATTTTACGCCGCACTGCATACCACGATACAGTGACATAATTTCCATATCAGCAGTAAAGGTATCCTCAGCAGAAAAACCTGCATAGTTATCAGCCATCCACTGCTGCTGACTTTCATGGCATAAGAACATTTTTTTCTTTGTTTCAAAGAAATCTGTGATGTCAACATAATCCGTGGGAATAAAGCCCATGCCCTTTGCAGGCTCAAAGTAATAAATTACCGGAAGCTTTTCGCAAGGAGGTTCCGCTGTGGGAATCTTAGCAATGGGAATCATAACCTCAATATCATTAATGATTTTGCTGGTTAACATATGATCCGGGTTGTAGTCCTGGGGGTTATGTGTCAAAATAACATCCGGCTTGCAATGACGAACCATGTTAATAAAGTTAATACGAACATTTACATCTTCGTAAAACAGCTCATCATCATAATCAAGACAGAGATATTCTGCACCGATAATGGAAGCACTTTTTGCTGCTTCCTTTTTACGGATAGCACCGATTTCATCCTTCGGAAGTGTTGCAGAACCGATGTTGCCACTGGTTGCTGTGCAGATAAACACTTTGTGTCCCTGGGATGCATATTTTGCAAGCGTTCCGGCACAGTTGATTTCAATATCGTCCGGATGTGCACCGACTGCTAAAATATTCATAAGTCATTCACCTTTCTTATTAGGGCCAAATGCCACGGAGTTTCTTCGCTACAGGATACAGACTGAATGTTCTGCACCCACTCAAGGTAGGACACAACAACGCCATGGAGCATACTGTAGGTATCCATAATCCAGCCCGTTACTTAGGGATTTATGCCCATGACCGGAGCAGGAAGTTCCTGCTCCGGTCTGATAATGGGTACAATTATGGTTGTAAAGCGACGAATCCGTCTGCAGTTCGTTGGCAGACAGTGTAGACGGGTCAATAATGCCCTTGCCACCGCTGTAAGAAATGTTAACAACGGCACACTTAAAAGTCATCCATTTCTACCGGAACTGCAATCTTAATTTTAAAGACCCATCAAAAGTTCCATTACATACATTTCAAGCTTTTCGTAGTCACGTTCTGCTACGCATTTTGCCTGATAGTCATAGTCAAACTTAGCAGCTTTTTCTTCCAGTGCTTTTGCAATCTTTAAGCTGTTAATGAGGTGCTGATAGCTACCTTCCTGCTTCTGGGTTCTCATAACCTTAACGTCTAAGCCGATGTATTCGCCATTGTTACCATAGCCGTTTTCTAAGAGAACCTTAATCTGGTTGAATGCTGCACGCAGGTTTTCAACACCAAAGCTCTTATCCTGGTCATATTTAATGCCGTTCTGGTCGTTTAAGTGAACGCCCCACAGTTTGCCCATAGCCATAGCAAAACCGATTTCGTTAGCGGGGTCAAGACCTGCCAGCATAGCGTGAGCGGATTCAAGCAGACCACCTACACGGGAAGGATCCTTAGTAGCAGCGGAAACTGCCATACAGTGACCCATGGTCGGGCAAGCGCTTCTGTCGATGGGTTCGTTGGGCTTGGTTTCGATCATGATTTTAATGTTCTTGTCATAATCCAGCATCTTGTTGATTGCATCAATCAGTCTGTTTGTGGTTTCAACGGGGCTCTTGCTTTCGTAGCACAGAGTACCTTCACGAGCCAGCCACAGAACGATCTTGTCACAACCTAAAACGTTAGCGATGTCGATGGAGCGATATGCTCTCCACATTGCATATTCTCTGTCTTCAGCGCTGTTGGAGCAGAAGCCGCCATCAGTTGTCTGAGGAGCGAACCACAGACGGGGAGCAACGAATTCAGCTGCCAGATCATACTTATCTAAGAGAGCCTTAACTTCCTTAGCTTTTTCGATGATTTCAGCTTCGGTATAATTGTCGATGTTGGGAACAGCATCGTCATCATGGAACTGAATAGCATCAAAACCGATTTCTTTAAATGTCTTCAGTTTTTCTTCAAAGGGGATAGTTTCACGTACAGCGGGACCGTAAGCGTCTGCACCTTCATGTACGTTCCAGGGACCTACAGAATACTTAAATTTGCTCATTTTCTTTACCTCCAAAATTTTTTTAATTTTTTCGTGTTTATTCTCCTTTTCGGAGAGCTTCCTTTCGGATATAAATTCACGCATGGGTCGATGCAAAGCACCGACCCTACGCAAGTTTTAAAATTACAGGCTCAGGATGATTTCTCTGATGTTAGAAGCAACCTGCTTGATTTCGTCTTCAGTAGACAGGATGTTGATACCGTAACCGGAACCCAGACCCTTATCAACAACACCAACGCTGATGTTAACAGCTCTGCCTAAGATATCGTCTGTCTGAGGCAGCATACCCTTTGTATAAACTCTGTCATTCACATTGTTTGTGGGTGCAGGCAGCTTCTTCTCTAATACCTGCTCCATGTTGTTATATACATGCCAGCCGGAGTAAGCGATGGGACGACCGCCGGTCTTTTCACAGAATGCTTCAGCCAGTTCTTTGGTATCGAACAGGATGGTTAAAAGTGTTGCACATTCGCCTTCGTCATTGATGGTTCTGAAGGAGATGTGAGGCAGGTCAGAAAGCATATCTTTCAGCATAGCCTTCTTATAACGCAGAGTTTCCAGAATTTCGTCAAGCTTACGGGTCTGAGCAAGTGCTACAGCACCGGTCAGCTCGTTCATTCTCATGTTCATACCGATTAAGCTTCTGTTACCAACTTCAACGCCTAAACGGTTGGGTTTGTGACCCTGGTCATGGTAACCGAAAGCTCTTTCGTACAGATTTTCATCGTTGGTGATAACCGCACCGCCGTCACCGGTGGAGATGGTCTTAAATACGTTCAGAGAGAAAGCACCGATGTCACCATAGGTACCAACGCGCTTACCTTTGTAGCTTGCACCAACAGCCTGGCAGCAGTCTTCTAAAACGTACAGATTGTGCTTCTTAGCAATTTCCATAATTGCATCCAGATTACAGGGGTTACCCAGCATATGTACGGGAAGAATTGCCTTGGTTTTCGGTGTAATTAAGGATTCAATCTTAGTTACGTCGATGGTTAAGGACTCGTCAATTTCAGCTAAAACAGGAATAGCACCTGCCAGCATAATGCTGGAAATGGAAGCAATGAAGGTATAACCCGGAACGATTACTTCATCGCCTGCACCGATGCCCAGTGCT
Organism: Clostridia bacterium; assembly: GCA_017507525.1. Lineage (GTDB taxonomy): Bacteria > Bacillota > Clostridia > UBA1381 > UBA9506 > UMGS755. The sequence goes on from JAFWAT010000025.1 coordinate 13,575, forward strand.
GCCAATGCTGCCAGCAGGGAGCAGGTACCGCTGGTGGTAGCAACTGCATATTTTGCACCCATTACCTTTTTCAGTTCGTCTTCAAAGTCAACAACCTTATGGGTGTAGCCTTCAGCGTCAGCTGCGCCGTAACGGAACAAATAACGTCCGTCTAAGACATCCATAACTTCTTTTCTTTCTTCATCACCGAATACAAATGAACCCGGTCCGCCAGATCTTGCCATAATAAATTACCTCCTAAATATTTTTATACATTAAAAATTCATTTTATAATGATATTTTCATTATACTAAAACGTTTTAGCTTTGTCAATCCCTTTTTAGATCTCTTTTAAAGTTTTTTCAAAAAAGGCAGAAGGCTTAACAAGGCTTTTTACTTACTCTGTGCTTGGATTTTCAACATCTTTGAGCAGCCTGTCAGCAAAAGATGCCCCAAAGTCAATAAAGATATGCCTGCGCGGTGTTACAGGACCTAAATCTTCCCGCTTTATGTGAAATATAACACCATTAGCTTCCATTTAAAATAAACAATTATGCCAATTTAATTATAACTCAATCTCGCAGAACTTGTCAATGATTTTATAATTTTTGTACAAAATGCACGGCTATATTATTTCTACCTGTGTAAAAAATAACAAATGGCGGCCAGAAGCATGCTGCGGAACTAAAGAAATAAGTTTTAATACAACAAAAACCGCTGTCCCATATAGGACAGCGGTTTTTATGTGTGATGGCTTATTCAGCACTCTGCTCTGCTTCCTGCTCAAAATCCTGATAACTATGTTTCAGACAGTAATTGCCGAAAAAGACTTGTTCAAAACAATCTTCCTTCTGGCAGAACGCAGCTTCAAATTCCCGAATGGCATCGTAGTGCTTACTAATTTCTTTGCCCTTTTTATCAATGATAACATATTTTTTATCGCTGGTTGCCACAATCGCAATACCCTCATCATAAAACGTAGGTGATGCTATGCCAACATAGGAAAAATCAAGGACAGTCTCGCCTTTTTTGTTGATGCAGCCCCACTTGTCACCGGATCTCACAAAGGCAAGCTTAGCACCAAAACCCGAAGCAACATCATATTGTGTATCAATCACAACCGCGCCTTTTTTGTTCACATAACCCCACTTGCCTTCTTTGTAGACAGCTGCAAGACCTTCTTCAAAATAAGATATATTATCAAACTGGGGTTTTGCAATATATGTGCCCTTCTTGTCAATGTAGCCACATTTGCCATCCACCTGCACAAGGGCAACACCATTATAAAAATCAGAAACCGCATCAAATTGAACAGGAATCGCTTCCTTGCCCTTAACATCAATAAAGCCCCATTTATTTTCAACACAGACAGCCGCAAGACCGCCGGAGAAATGAGATGCCATATCATACTGAGGTTCTGCTATGTATTTTCCCTTTTGGTTAATAAAACCCCATTTGCCGTCAACATTGACATAGGCAAAGCCTTCAGAGAACAAGCTGAGGTTATCCAGAGTCGGCTCAACAATATATTTTCCTTTTTTATCAATATAGCTATATTTATCGCCAACACCTACCGGTGCAACACCGCCGGCAAACGATGCCGCAAGGTCAAACTGAGGTTCAATGACAAATTTGCCTTTTTTATTAATAAAGCCCCACTTGCCATCCTTTTTCACACAGGCAAGACCTTCTGCAAATTCTTTTGCATCATCAAATTGAGCCTCAATGACAAATTTACCTTTTGTGTTAACAAAGCCTGCCTTACCGTCAGTCCATACAGCCGCCAAGCCCTCTGTCATAGGCAATGCTTTTTCAAACTGCGGTTCAATCACAACCTTGCCCTTTGTGTTCACAAAGCCCCACTGATCTCCTTGACAAACGAGAGCAAATTCGCCGGTGAAATCTTCTGCGTGATCAAATTGCAGCGGAATTTTTTCTTCACCCTTTTCATTGATAAAGCCCCATTTACCATCAGCGGACACACGAATCAGGTCTGATTCAAATAACAAGATGCGCTCTCCCAATATTTTTGAGAAAAAGTTGCTCATTCCAAAAAGACCAAAGGCAACGGCAATCATGCAAAGAGCTGCAATAACAGGACCTACAACCGAAAAAAACTCGTGTAATTTTTTGGGCTTTTCACTGTCCTCGGCAGTTTCTGCGTCTGCTTCTTCTTCGTAATCTTCCGCCAAATCAAAAACCTCCGCCATCACCGGTTCATCAGAATCCGCCGTTTCGGCATCTTCGCTGATTTTCTCTGCTGCCTCCGCACTGTCATTTCCCGAAACAACTTCTGTTGACGCTTCGGCATCGTTTTCTACAACTAATTCTTCTGCCTCTATCGGTTCAGCCTCTGTAATTTCAGGCGCCATTTCCTCTAAGTTTGTATCTTTTCTTATATCGCTCATTTTTGTTCCTCCTGAGATATTATACATTTTTATATGTAACAGTATTATTGTAGCAACTTACCGTTATAATGTCAAGAGATGTTTCTTTGAACGAGCGAGGAAACCCGCAAGGAAAAGATGCACAACGCCTTTTTATCCAAAATCATGGCGAAAGCCTGCATCTATGTTATATTTCTCAAATACAGCTACTATTTTTTCAACCACATCAAAATCGTCTTCTACGGTTTCATCCTGAATGATGCCCTGAATCTCACAGAGTCCTTAAGGGCAACCGAATTAATTACATCGTCTGTGTCTATATGAATATATCTAATGGCGTCGTTAACAGCATCTGCTACAACACCGGCAAAAATCTCAAGTTTTATGTCCATATCAACTACTCCATTTTCTTGACTTTTCACTCCTATATTTTATAGTAGAAAAGCATAATATAAATTAGTATAACACATCTAATGACTTGTGTCAATCTCGTTGCGTTATTTAGACAAGGTTTATTAAGTTTTACTATTCTATTATAATTATATATGAGGTGAATTACATGAAATCGGAATACAAATATCTTTATGAGAAATTCGGATTAAATGTAGTATATTATAGAAAACGGAAAAAACTAACACAATTGCAGCTTGCAGAATTAGCTGACATCGACAGAAGTCATATTAGCGCCATTGAATTGGGGAATGTAGGCGTTTCCTTTGATGTTATTTTTAAGCTATGCGAAGTTTTAGATGTTAAGCCTAAAGATTTATTTGATTTTAGAGATTAAAAAGCTTATAAGACAAGTAAAGCCACCCGTGGGTGGTTTTTTTGTTGACAAAACAGAAGAAAAGATGACATATAAAAATAAGCTTTGCCCAAGCAAAGCTACATTAACTTCTTCCCTCTTCACTATTACTTATTACCTCAAAAATCCGTACAAAAATATGTTTAGTGAATAGTGAAGAGGTAATAGTGAATAAGTAAAAATCCGCACACTATCGTGTACGGATTTTTCTGGAAGAACCGAATGGTTTAGATGCCACAATTATTTATTTTGCAATATATCCCCAACAGTATTAGACAATTCTTTAACTTTTTCAGCAATAGTATTTCCATTGTCTATTAATCTTTGATTAGGTGCAATCAATTGAATTTGTTTAAGTCTCTTTTGAATAGCCATTCTACCATAAAAGAACCTCCAACGTTGCATATTGATTTGTGCCGCAAACCATACAAGTTCTGAAAATGTCATATTATATTTAGGTATAAGAACACGTACTGCACTACCGCCATTACCACGAGCCATGAATCTCCAAGGTTGAACGCATGTTCTTCCAAAACAAGTTACTGTAATTGCACCATTTGAAAATACTTCATCTTCAACATCTCCTACTAATCGAATGATACTGTTTTGCGGATCACCAGAAGATATATACGGACACGTTCCAGCGTTATAATTGCTTTCGCCACTAGATTTTCCCCCTTTGACCCAAAAGAAACGTTCAATATTGTCGGTTTCCCCATACGGTAAATCAGGCAAATCATCCCAGCACGGAAAATTTTCAATAACCTCGTCTGCTATATCATCAATGCATACAGCTGTTGTCAAAATGGATTTTACAATTTCATCTCGAAACTGTTCTTGAACATTTTGCGGAAATTCAGGTTGCGGTAAATAGTTTTCTGGGCAAAACTCAGCTCCCGTTTGCATTATTCTTTCAGCCTTGATAACTGTAACCAAATTTGACGAAACAGTAGAATTTTCTCTAAATTTATAAAACTCTCTAAGAACCTCTTCTAATTGAGAACCGGTAGTTTCAACACGTTTTCCTTTCAATTTGCGATAACCATCATTCCATATCTTAGCCATAAAAACATTATCATTTTTGTTTTGTGGTCTTTGAGGTAATGCAACCATAATTGTTGTATCGACAGCCGTTGGATAAAATAAATCCCCGGGTAAACTTATCATTCCAAGAACAGTATTGTTCTTTAAAAATTCATTTCGCCACAAAGCATTATCTTCATCAGCAAATATACCTGACTTTACAACTACTGCCATAATTCCTGTTTTATGTAATGCTGACATTGTTGCATCAATAAAATCGCGTTCTGGTTCTTCTTCCTGAGAAAATGGTGGGTTAAGTAAAGCTTTGGTAAAACGTCCCTTTACACTACTTAAACTACTTGCTTCAAAACAACTAGCATTTTCTATATGACTCTTTCCATCTCCTCTAAAAAACATATTTAATGCAGCTAATGCCCACACCGTTGGGTTTGTATCAAATCCATACAAAGACTCACGTATTACGGAATAAGAAATACCTAATTCGTCAGAGGTTTTCATCATCCTATCAAAAGATGCTACTAAAAAACCACCTGAACCACATGCGATATCAATAACTGTATCCTTAGCCGTAACTTCAATTAAATCCGCACAAAATTTCGTTATATGTCGAGGTGTAAATACAATTCCCAGAGAATTATTATCATATCCATACCTAATAAATGCTTCATATAATAAACCTAAAAAATCTGTATCAGTTCTAAGAATGGACTTAATGTTTAAGGACTTTAAAACATATACAATTTTACCCATCTTAGAAGCTAATCTTGTATAATCAGCTTCCGTTAGTTTCAACGTTTCTATTAACTGTCTCTTTTTTGAATCTTCAAAGTGGTCTGTTGAAGAAATAGCTTCTTCTACAAGCATATTGATAGAGTTAAGTTCTTCGCCATCTTCTAAATTGATTTCCCCTTGATAAAGAGCCGTAATTACAGCACCAAGAACTTTAGGGCGTAAAGACGGTTCAATTTTTGCTGAACGCAGTATGGAAGATAATTCTATTGCTGTTGCTATATAATCTGATACTTTGGGAACAGTTACCTCAGTCGTACCATTATTGGTTAAAAGTGCAGTTTCTATCTCACTGACGCTAGGAAAACTTGTCAGCTCATATCCATGAGAAGTAAGAGGTACCCAATCTCCATTATTAAGTATTACCGTTTTAAACAAGTACCCATTATCCTCTTCACCGGCAACTCCAATTGCAATATTTACAGAATATTTTGCATGCGAGTTAATTGTGTTCGCATAATTAATAGCTTCAGAAAGTGCAATATCAATCTTTTTAATTTCATTCTTTGCTTCAACCACTATTACAGGATTATATTTTTTGCACAATAAGAAATCCGGTTTTGTCTTTTCCAAACCTGAATCAGGAAAAAAATCCTCTATTTCTTGTTCCTCCAAAAAGTCTCCTCCATTTTGAGGATGCTTCGTATTCCAACCCTTTTGTTGTGCAATTTCTCTAATTAAATATCTGCATCTTGATTCTGCACGTTTTCCTTTCGCCATAGTATCACCTCACACAAATACATTAATTAAATTTTATCATATTATTCTCTAAAAATCAATAATCTAACATTTATTTCCTAAAATAAAAACAGAACGATATAGAATGTCATCTAAATCGTTCTGTTTCTATGGCTCCCCGAGTTGGACTCGAACCAACGACAACGCGGTTAACAGCCGCGGGCTCTACCGACTGAGCTATCGAGGAATATAAAGGCAGAGATAATCTCTGCCTTGTTTGTTCCGGCGATGATCTATTTTCCCAGGCGGTCGCCCACCAAGTATCTTCGACGCTAAGGAGCTTAACTACCGTGTTCGGGATGGGAACGGGTGGAACCTCCTCGCCATTATCACCGGATGCTTCTAGAAGGTCTGTGC
>JAFWAT010000026.1 GCA_017507525.1 Clostridia bacterium
CCGATTTCTATGGAATGCCCTGCGTCCATTACCAGATTGTTTAAGGGTGAATGTTATGTCAGCGAAGCCCTTGCAAAACCCTTTGGTTCCTGGACATGTGGCATTAAAAACGCTGATCTATAAAAAAGGGATGTGAAAACGTTTAGAATGCGCAAAGCACCAAACGTTATGAACATGCCGATTTTCTAAAACGGAAATAAAAAAACGAAAGAGGCTGCAGCAAAAATAATTTTGCTGCAGCCTCTTTTAGGGATGGACGCAAAATAGTGCAGATTGGATAAACTGAATCCCATCGGCGTACGTTGGTACGCCAAGAGGTGAAGTTTATTCAAAGCGCAAAACATTTTTATTTAGAAATTCGTACATAACGAATTTCTACAATAACTTTTTCATTCTTTTTTAATATTCAGCTTCAGAACTCGGCGTTATTATAACGCTTTGGTGCTTTGCGCGGTCTGTGCATTTTGCTACAGTCCTTTTTCAATTTCTATCAAAAAGAAATTTTATCTAAATCATTGAGTGAGAAGGTAAAATCTGCAGAATTTGCCTTAAATTCTGAAATTGTCATTCCCATTTTTGATTTAAATAGTCTGGAAAGATAACTGGTATCTGTAATGCCGACTTCCATGGCTACTTCCTTTAAAGTCATTTTTTCGCTAATAATCAAAGCAGCCACTTTTTTCATTTTCATAAGATTCACATAGGACATAATAGAGATATTGTTCTTTCGCTTAAAAACCTGATTTAAGTAATTCGCATTTTTGCCAATTGCTTCGGCAATATCCGTCAGCGTAATTTTCTGGCTTATGTTTTTCTGGATATATATTTTAATGCGACTGTCTAAAACATCCTGCGTTTTGCTGATTTTAACGGTATTTTTTATTTGCGCACACCGGGCAAGCTCACACAAAAGCTCCAGATAAAGAGCGCTGCATTTTTGCCGGCTGACTCTGTCGGCGTTCTGGTATTCCTGAATTGCTTTGTTTAAAAGGGCAACAAGCTGTTTTGTTTCACTGCAGAAATCAAGACAGAACGGAAGGCAGATTTCGTCAGGAGCTAATGTTTCAGGAATCTCATTGACAACCCTTGCATTAGGGTCAACCATAGCCGAAATCGTGTAATGAATATGCATTTCATTTTCCGGTGCCTTTGAATGAAACCGATATTTATGAGGGGCAATCAGAAAACTCCCCTCCTTGGCGACAATGGTTTCACCTAAAAAATTGATCGTTAAATCGCCGGATTTAATATAAAGAATTTCATGATTTGGTACCGCTTCTTTGAAATGACATTCATATCCGGGGCAAGAAAAGGTGTGAGCAAAAACCGGCTCCGGAATCGCTTTCAGTTTTATGATATGGTATAACATGTTAATCACCTGGCTTTGCGGATGATACAAGCTAGATGTTTTCATCTAACAGTTTTACAGGGAAAAATTCATGTCGTCAAGCAAGCGTTTTGCGTTGCCGTAGAAAATATCCTCAATGTCGCTGTCGCTCAGGTTTAAATCAGCTGCAACGCGCTTCATGGCAAGAAGCTGTTCGTAGTACATCAGGGTAATGTCCTCTTCATCTGACTCACGCATATGAGGCTCGCCGTCAACATCGCCATATAAACCACGGGGAACAACGTTATAATACACGCCGTTTTCGGTGATGCGATACATTCGCATAATGGCAATGGGGAGGTCAGAACCAAAAATCAAGCGCTTGGTGCCAACAGCCTCGATGCAGGCGCGGATGGCATCGTCACTTAAGTTTGCTGTAAAGTCAAAGTACATGTTTTTCGTCTTGCCTAAAATGTCAAAGGCATTGCCAATGTCTTCTTTGGAATACGCTCTGCCGATGTGTGCAACAATCAGCTTTAAGTTGGGGTAATTTTCTTCAATTTCCAAAAGCTGCGCCAGATTAACAGGGTCCTTTAAGCGACCGTCACGAGGAATATGCAGCATAACAATTAAGCCGTTTCTGTCAGCAACCTCCAGATGCTCCTTCGGCAGAAAATCGTAGATACGTACCTCTTTAGAAGGGAGATATGGAGGGCAGTTGCTAAGATAAGGCTTTATGCCTAAAAAGCCGCCGGCTTTTATCCGTTCCTCCAACTGGTCTGCGGGCATATCGTAAGAGGTTCTGTATAAGGTCGGAAAGCCGAATTCCCGGCTTTTATCCCGAACGTAATCATTTACCGTGTCAATATCACAAAGGCATCCGCCAAACACCAGGGGTGTTACCTCGTTTTCAGGCAGAAGCTGACGGAACGCATCCAATAAATGTTCTGCAGTCATTTCGTCTGCCACGAGATCTGTCCAGGTAGAGCCGCCGTTGTGAGCGCCCCAGCTTTCAAATTCCTTTTTGTTAATATGGATGTGAAAATCAATAATTTTCTTCGGTAAGAAATTTTTTAATTCTGTTTCGTAGACCTTCCGGTCATGCTCTGTTACATTTAAATTAAACATTTGAGTTACTCCTTTTTGTTGCAGATTGCATTGGCTTCTGCTTCGTTACGGTATATTCCGGTACCGATGCCTGCCATCATGGCGGCGCCGACAGCACCGGCAGAAGAACCATGAATGGTCTTTCCGGTAATGCCGCAAATCTCTTCAATCAGCCGGAGCCACATTGGATTCTCCGAAGGCCCGCCAACCATTACAGCAGAAGTTGCTTTAATTCCTACCTGAGCTAAATTGTCAAGCTTTGCCTTTAAAAGCAGAACAGTGCCTTCCATAATAGCTCTGGCAATGTCCGTTTTTTCATATTTTAAAACGTTTGCGTCATCCGGATCTTCCGTGAGGCAGAGAGAAAGCCCGTTTGCCCCAGCTTTGCTTTTAGCAGCCAGATCAGCAAGAATTTGAAACGCTTTGTCAGAATCGTCAATATAGCGGTTGGTATAAAGTTGAATCCGCTCAGACAAGGAGGAAACAGACACCATGGTAGCCCAGCATCCGCCGACGGGTGCTAGAAACGGGTCAATTAAAGCCTTTGCTGAAGCTGCCTTTTCGCGGTCTTTAATGGGGAAAAAACCAACCCAGGAGGTACCGCAGGATAAAAGCATTTCACCCTCGTTTAAAACTCCGACACCCCGGGCGGCAGAGGGATGGTCAAAGCTCCCCAGCACCACCGGTGTGCCTGCCGGCAGACCGCAGGCTTTTTCCATTTCAGGCAAAGTGCCGCCTAAAACGCTGCCGCAGGGAAGAACCGGCGGCAATTGTTCTTCGGTAATTTCTAAAGCGTTTAAAAGCTCGGGAATATATTGCCCTGTCTGCTGGTCAATGAGATAAAAGGGCGTTCCGGCAGAGGTGCTGATGCCCCATTTGCCGGTAAGGCAATAGTACAAATATTCTGTGCTCATGCATACCTTGCCACAGTTTTTCAGCTTTTGAGGCTCGTGCTTCTTCACGTAGCATAAAAGCGCCAGGGGGAAGGTGGTATAGTCAAAAGGCCAACCGGTTCTGCGGTATAATGCATCTGTGTCCAGTTCGCCGAGAACTTCTGTTGCTTCTGTGGTAACACGGCTGTCCTGCCAGTTAAAAATCGGTGTGGCAGGCTTATTTTCTTCATCCAAAACCAGCAGGTTTCCGCTGGCAGAGGCTGCACAAATGCCGCAAATATCTCCGGCTGCGCCTTGTGCCAGCTCTTTAATGGTTCTAACGCAAACAGAGGTAAAATCCTCTGCTGCAATCTCCAAACCGCCACCCTCAAGCTTTGTATAGGAAAAACCACACCGGGCGGTTTTTATAACATCTCCTTCTGTTGTCATGAGCACGCCCTTTACAGAAGAAGTGCCAATATCTAAGCCGATTAAGTATTTCATGGAAAAACTCCTTATTCACCCATAACCATAACCTGAACGGTTCTTTGTCTTGCACGTGTGTTGTCAAAATCAATAAAGTGGATAAAGCCAAACTCACCTAAGTCCATTTCACCGTTTTCAATGACGATGGTTTCGCTTCTGCCAATGATGGAAGAGCGCAGATGTGCATCAGTGTTGTGGCAGCCCCATGCATCTTCGTCATGCTCTTCGGCAAACTTTAACGCCTTGGGTCCGGGATGGAGATACATGCCCTCATATTTGCATTCAGGCACCATTTTATCCATTACGTTAACCAAATCCTGCTGCAGCGTCTCAAGACCTGTCATAGACATATCAAAAGCGCACTCCTGGGTAATAACGCAGCAAGTGGTGTGGTGAGAATACACCACGCAAATGCCTTCTTTAATGCCGGATTTTTTAACAATTTCCTTTGCCTGTGCAGTTACATCGTGAAAAGAAATGGCTCTGTCTCTTGACTGAACCTTAAAAGATTCTCTGTATACCATAATTTTTTTCTCCTTATTTATTCTTTTTTAAATCATCAGCAGCACGTCTTGTTGCTGCAATCATTTCGTCAATCATAGCCAGGGGGTCTTCAGCATTCATAATGCCGGAAGCAGCGCCGGCAGCTTCAGAACCTGCCATAATAAAATCATATACCTGCTGGCCGTTTGTAATGCCGGCAGCTTGTTCAATTAAAATATTGGGGTCAATCTTTCTGATTTCGCGAATGACTTCCATTACATAACCCATATCAGAAACACCACCACCACCGCCGCCGATGAGCTCAGAGGGTTCGGGGTTAATAATGTCGGGATGAAGCTCTGCGATGGCTTTTGTTTCTGCAACAGAGTCAGCGCAGGCAAACACCAGCATGTCAAGCTCGTTGGCACGGTCAATGGTTGCCTTAATCTGAGGCAGACTCATGGGTTTTTCGCAGTGGTTTACCACAACGCCTTCAGCACCTGCAGCCTTTAGCGCTTCCGGCAGAATGTCTGCCATGCCGCGACCGGGGCGCAGGGTATCCATGTAAGGTGCCAGCACGATCAGGTGCTTGGTGTTTTCAACCACACGTCTGATTTCAACTGCCGGGCAAATAAAAAGCACATCGATGTCATACTTTTCAGCGGCTTTATCTGCGGCGAGAGCGTATTCTAAAACTGTATCGCCGTAAATGTAGTTTTTTGTACCTATTTCAAAATAGGGTGTTCTGATTTTTCTTTTCATATCTTGCACTCCTTATGCTTTAATGTCATGATTTATTTCATTAATAAAATCATATCAATTTACGAAAATATTGTAAATGTAAAATATACATATATATGGATAAAACCTCTTCGTTTTGTGACCGCTTTACCCATAAAAACAGAAAAGTCGCTTTCGTCTTTCCGGCAGTAGTTTTTGGGGACAACGGCCCCTTAGGAAAACGTTCTTTGCATGGCTTTAATTTTAAAGGAAATTTTCCTTTTTACCTTTTAAAACAATCTGCAGGGTATGATTCATTTTATAAACGCCATAGTTCACAATCATATTTTTAAAAAATTTTAAAAAAATTCTTGACTTTTAGTAGCTATTCATTTAATCTTATTATACTGGGAACTTATTTTTGTGTCAATATTTTTTGCCATGTAAAAAAGTGCACAAAAAACAGGGACATATATTGTAAGAATATGCCGGACCGAGCGTGATTGTTTTGCACGACGTTGCATGAATAGAGAAAAATTACAGCAGATAAATCGTTTATTACGCTTTTTTCGCCGCCTGACGAAAAACGCCAAGCGTGTTGATTGCAAAAAGCAACTGACGATATAAGATTTCTCTTTTTGTAAAATTCCAAGGATTAGACATAAAAAAACAAGAATTAGACATAGAAAAAGCCTTGTAATTTTGTTATAATGTGTGTAAGAATGTAAATTAGTAAGCAGAATCTGGTACCTGCGTTAAGAATTGTGGCATGGTACCTGTTTTGAATTTGATCAACAGGGCAGACCTTCCGGATGGTTTGCACCGTTTGTTGATCAGAAATTTGTCAGGCTTGAATTCTGTAAACAATATTATTATCCGGATTATTATATATACCGGTCGGAATATGCAGAAAAATTTGGTTAGACCCAAGATTTATCCGAAAACGGTTGTGAATCTATATTTGGTGGAGAGGGTGAAGAATTAGTAAAACAATAGATAACTGATATCAAAAAAAGTTGTAATAGACCATTTAAGACTAAAGGAGGCTAACAATGTTCAAAAAGCTTACATCCCTATTGTTGACGCTGACGCTGTGTTCATCCTTTATGGTTGGCTGGGCGGCAGACGAAACCGAGATTGTTAAAGATGATTTTAACAGTACGGCAATCAAAAAGCAAGGCTCAGATACAGCGGGCTACACAAACACCTATACCAGCAAACTTATGAATATTACCCGTGATGCAGCGAATCGAGTGCTGCAAGATACAACCGTTTCTATTTCAGAAGAGGGTTATGAGGGTAAGGCGCTTCAGTTTGCACCGGATTCTTACGAAGAATATGGCGAGAGCCATACCCCGAAGAACCGTATGCAGGGTAAGGTATTTGCCATTAATGACAAGTTGAATGCAGCAGAAATCAGCTATCGCTTTTCTGTTCAAAACAGAGGTACCGGAGACGAGGAAGCCGTTCGCATGTATTGTGGATTCTCCAGTATTGATACCTTTGATTACGAAACGGCACTTACCATTTATGAAAACAGCATCATTTTAAAAGGTGCAGAAGACGCAAGCTTCCTGTATGAAACCGGAACCTGGTATACAGCAAAGTTTGTTGTTACAAAAGACAAAGTGCAGGTTTCTATCTTAAATACAAACGGTGATGTTTTGGCATCTTCAGAGGCAGCAGGTAGCTTCGGCAATGCTTCCATCGGTTTCTCCAATCCGGAAAGCCAGGCTGTTGGTTTTTCCATGCGGATTGATGATGCTGTGGTAACCCGCTACCGGACGGCAGACGCTAAAACCACCTTTGAAGATGTTTCTGTTATGCATTGGGCATATGATGATATAGAAAAATTATACCAAAAGCAGATTGCCGGTGGCAAAACCGAAACATTGTTTGCACCGGATGATTTCATTAGCCGTGAAGAATTCATAAAAATGGCTGTGGGCACCATGGACGTAGAACTGTCTGCTGCAAAAAGTGCATTTACAGATGTTGCAGAGAACAGTTGGTATGCGCCCTATGTTGCAACAGCGGTAGAGCTTGGTCTTGCATCCGGCATCAGCGAAACGGAATTTGGTGTTGGCAAGAGCCTCACCCGTGAAGATGCCATGGTCATCTTAGACAGAATTCTTACACACAAGCAGGTAGAAGTTCCGGAAAGTGCGGACTTAACCTTTGCAGATAAAGATACCATTTCTGAATATGCAGCTCTGTCTGTATCCCGGGTTGTGGCAGCGGGTTTGATTAAGGGTGATGACCAAAAATGTGTCAATCCGAAACAGCCCTTAACCCGTGCAGAGGTTTGTGCGGTCATCAGCCGTCTTTTAGATTTGACAGCGGAAGAGGAAGTCGGCGACCGTCTGGCGCAGCAACAGCCGCCGGAATTTGATCCCGAAGCGTTTGAACGTGAACTGATTTGTACCATTGACTTTGAAAATGGCGCAAAAATGCCGGAAAATGTATCGGCGTCGGCATCCTTTAATCCCGAAAAGCTGGATAGAACCGTTGGTTATGAAAGCAAAACGTCTTACAGAATGGATGCTGTCGATGGCGCTGCTGCCAACAGCATCTCCTTCAGCGTGAAAAATCTTGACCTGAAAGTCGGCGATACATTAATCTTTACTGCAAAAGCAAAGCCTGAAAAGATTTATGGTACCAGCTACTTGAACGGCAAGGATAATTTTGGTGAAGGCATGAGAAGTAATATGGTCTTGAGAAACTCGACCACCGGTGAGGTATTGAGAACCTACCAGGTTTCTGACACCATTTACGGCACTCGTGACTGGGTCACCACTATGCAGTATGCTGAATGTACATTTGACTGTAACAGGGTTAGCATTCAGACGTATCTCTATAACACCGTTACCGAGGGTACTGGTTGGTTTGATGAATTGTCATTATATAGAGTAGCTTTTGATGCTTTCCAGGATGCCATTTTAGAAAGACCTAACTATAAAGGTCTGATTTACGGCGAAGGCGGCGAGGGAGACATCAACCTCTCCACCAGCGTTAAACCCTACGGTGGCGTTTACAATTTAGAGCAGTGCGAAGTCAATGCAAAGATTGTAGATAAAAACGACAACGTTGTTCTTTCATCTAAATTGACAGATATTGAATCTGAAATAAAAATCAGCTTCTCCTCCAAACATCTTACCATGGGCGAGGATTATTATCTGCAGCTGACTTTGGATAACCCGGTAACCGGTAAGCAGCACTCCTTCCGTGAATGGACGTTGCGTAAACGCCCCGCAGACTACAGACCCAATAACTATTTTGATGAATACGGTCGCTTTGTCATTGACGGAAAGCCTACCTTCATGCAGGCTATCTACGGCATGAACTATGTATATGATGAGATTGACGATATTGCAGGTTCTCCTATTAATGTCCTCATTCCCTACGGTTGGACTTGGTTCTCCGTTAAAAACACAAAAGATAGCGGCATTACCGTAACAGCGGATACCGAGTTGATGGACTATGCCCAGTCTAAGGGCGTTAAATTGATTCCGTCCCTTAAGGCATTTACATATGATGCATCAGTCAGCTTTGGTTACTTTACAAGCGTGTTTAAAACTCCCGATGTGCAGAAGGATGTGTATGAAGGCTTTGCCGAGGCCATGGACCATCCCGCTGTTTTGGGATATTACCTATCCGATGAACAGACAGCCGGTCGTTACGGTCCCTTCGTAGAATGGCAAAACCGCGTTCTGTCTGAAAAGGATCTTGACGGTATTACCTTTAACACCTTCTCTCATGGTTTTGCGTCAAGAGACCAGGTGCGCTTTGCCGACATCGTCAACTGCAGCTCGTATACCACCACTAATATGGCTAGGGTTACAGAGTATCTATCAGACGTTACTACAACCGTTCCTAAAGGTAACAGACCGTTCTATGGCGTTATGCAGTGTTATGATTCTATAGTCTATAGTTCCACAGGAAGCGGGCGCGGACCGACGGCTGCTGAATGGAGAAACATGGTTTATCAGGCAGTCTGCATGAATCTGCAGGGTATCATCTGGTATAGCCTGTTTGATATGAGAGGCGAAGAGGGTCGTGTGCAGAACAAACCCTTGAGCGAAACCTGGCCAGTGTTCTCCGGCGTTATGGAGGAATTGGAAAAGTTCTATCCTGTGATTCTTTCCACCGAGGCGGCACCGAATGTTGAAGTAAAAGCCGGTGACTGGTTCACCCATATTGCAAAACGCCATGAAGGCAAGACCTACCTGTTTACCACAAACATGTCTCGCAACCTGCAGACCGCTCGCATTCAGGTAGAAGGCGCTAAATCCGTCAAGGGCTTATATAGCGGCGAAACCTATAAGGTTGATAAGAATGGTTGGTTTGAGGTTGAATATCCATCCATTGGTGTAGAGGTCTTTGAAATCGAGCAGGATGATTTCTTGTCACCCGAGGCAGAGCAGCCCTACATTGGATTCTTTAATGACAACACAAGCTACTTCATTTCTAACGATACTGATTACCACAGCACCGAATGGAAGCTGCATGTACCGGAGGATGTAGCAAGTGTTGAATATGCAGTAAAAATCAGTGATAAAGCGAAGCTGTATATAAACGGTGTAGAAATGCCGGCAAATGGAACCGTTTCCCTTGCAGGTGTTGACACCTTAGAGGTCACAGTTGTGGCAGAGGACAGCCGCTTCAGCACGACGCAAACTTATGAGGTAATAAAAGGAGGGGCTTATGAATAAGAAGATTATATCTGTTGCACTTTGCCTTTTTATGCTGTGTGCCTTTCTGGTGTTGCCGGA
>JAFWAT010000027.1 GCA_017507525.1 Clostridia bacterium
GCACAGACCTTCTAGAAGCATCCGGTGATAATGGCGAGGAGGTTCCACCCGTTCCCATCCCGAACACGGTAGTTAAGCTCCTTAGCGTCGAAGATACTTGGTGGGCGACCGCCTGGGAAAATAGATCATCGCCGGAACAAAAGACCACTGATTTTTTCAGTGGTCTTTTTTGTATACTGAAAACCGCGTTCATCGGGATTACCTGTGAGGATGGAACAAACAAAATGCGGCAAAAGTTGATATGACTCTTGATATGAAATATTTAAGATTTCTGTTTTTGAATGATAAATTATATGGAACAATTACAGTAAGGACTGAAACAGAAACATTTTCCTATGGGGAATACTTACATTATTCTGGACAATCTTCCTCAGTCAATAATGCGAATGACTACGCTCATGATTTTTTTGGTCGGTACTATAATGATACAATGTATATTCGAGAGTATGTAAATGGCGTTGTATCCCCATCACCAATAGGTATGGAACCGCTTTTAGTTCATATTAGTTCTGACTTTAATAAAATACTAATACTACATAATGTAAGCGGTGAAATTGAAAATCAAGAAGATGCCAGATACATTGGAAGTGTAAATCAAAATCAGCTGGAGGAGGCCAAACAGTATTTTACGGGATACTATGACTAATATATTTTATAACAGGATTCCAATTAAAAATGAATTGGAAGGAGTTTAACGTTGCTTGACAGAAAGTTGATTTTGGGCTATAATAAATATATAATAAATATGAAACAGTAGATTGTATTGAAGCTTATCTGTACTAGAGCTTTCTATTGATGGAGGAGCGACAATGAGCTTTGCATTATCTTCTTGTATCAGAATGTTCAAAGTGCTGTCGATGAGCGTGTGCTGTTCTTTTCTTTTGATAATTTTGCAGCTGTTTTTTAACCAGAACTTTACATTTTTACAGGTTACGTCTTTGGTACTATTTTTAGCATGGATTGCAATTGACAGTTATCAGTTTTCTTCGTT
Source organism: Clostridia bacterium (assembly GCA_017507525.1). Classification (GTDB taxonomy): domain Bacteria; phylum Bacillota; class Clostridia; order UBA1381; family UBA9506; genus UMGS755. The sequence continues at coordinate 992 of JAFWAT010000027.1, forward strand.
ATACTCTACCATTAAAGATAGTTTACTGGGATTATTTTTGCCTTTGGTTGGCTGCTTTATCATTATTACCTTAGGATATTTGTTCTTTCCTGAAAATTTATTTAACTTTCTGTTTTTGCCGATGCGTGCTTTTGAAGCCTTGAATTTTTTAGGCATTCATTCCTTATTATTATCAGCATTATGCTGGATAGTTATCATGTTTTTAATGAGCTGGGTAGGCTCGATGCATCCCATTGACTTTGAAGACGATTATTTTAGCCCGCAGGATTAAACAGATAAAGATGCAGACGGCAGCTTGGAAGACACATTCCGGCTGCCGTATTTTATATTGTAAACGGTAAAAACTATGATAGAAATTAACAGGAGGTGTAAACATGGCTTCGAAGATGTATTTGTGTATTGATTTAAAGTCATTTTATGCCTCTGTGGAATGTGTAGAGCGGGGACTTGACCCTATGACAACCAATTTGATTGTGGCTGATCCTGAACGCTCGGATAAAACAATTTGTTTGGCAGTGACCCCTGCCATGAAGAAGCTTGGCATTAAAAACCGTTGCCGTGTATTTGAAATTCCTAAGTCCATTGAATATATTACGGCGCCACCCAGAATGCAGCTTTATATTGATTATGCTGCAAGGATTTATGGGGTGTATTTAAAATATATTTCTAAGGAAGATATTTACGTTTATTCCATTGATGAAGTTTTTATGGATGTGACCCATTATTTGCCCTTATACCAGATGTCTGCCAAGGAACTGGCACAAACGATTCTGCAGGATATGTATGAGCAAATCGGTGTGCGGGCATCCTGCGGGATTGGAACAAACTTATATTTAACAAAAATTGCTTTAGATATTACCGCCAAGCATGCTGAGGATTTTATCGGTTTTTTAGATGAGGAAAAATATAAAAGAACCTTGTGGCAGCATAAGCCGTTGACAGATTTTTGGCGTGTAGGTGCCGGCACGGCACGTCGGCTGGAAAAATACGGCATTGACACCATGGAGGGCATTGCAAGAGCAGATGAGGATTTTTTGTATCGGCTATTTGGGGTTGATGCTGAGCTTCTAATTGACCATGCATGGGGCGTTGAGCCAACCGCCATCTCTGACATTAAACGTTATAAACCAAAAACAAACAGCCTGACAAGCGGTCAGGTTTTGATGGCTGATTACAGCTTTGAAGACGGACGTATGATTGTAGAAGAAATGATGGAAGAACTGTGCCTTTCGATGCTGGATAAGGGGTTGGTGACAAAGTCGGTTACGCTGCATGTGGGATATTCTAACAGCCTTCATATGGATGCAGCTCACGGAACAGTTTCAGTTGCGCAGGAGAGCAGTGCAAGCATGGTTTGGATTCCGGAGATTCTGAAGCTCTATGACCGCATTGTGAATAAGGATTGCCCTGTCCGGCGGATTCATATTTATTTAAATAATGTGACGGAAGAAGGGGTCTATCAGACTAGCTTTTTAGAAGATGCCGAAGAGGAAAAGCGAAATCGAAAGATTCAGGAGACGGTACTTTCCATTAAAAAGCAGTTTGGTAAGAATGCAGTTTTTAAGGGCATTGATTTGAAAGAAAATGCAACTGCCCTGGAGCGAAACAGACAGATAGGAGGGCATAAGAGTGGCGATGAATCATAAACGGGAAAAGATGCCCATACAGGAGCGTGCCAAGCAGTTTGCCCCCTTTTCACCCTTGAGAGGGTTGCATGAAGCCCTTGCCAAAATGGAGCGGGTTGTTGTGCCGAAAGCAGAGCTATCAGAAGAGAGGGCAGAAGAATTAAACCGCGTGCTTTTGCAGATTGCAAAAGGGGATATGGTAAATGCGGTCTATTATTCTGAGGGAGAATATGTGAAAATGATGGGGAAGGTGGCAAGAATTAACCCGTCAGAGGGTTTTCTGCAGATTGTGGATACGAAAATTTCCTTTGAGGATTTATATCAGGTGTCGTTTGAATAAACAAAGGGGCTGTAGCAAAATGATTTCATTCTGCTACAGCCTCGATTTTTGTTTTTATAAATTTGGAATATCTCCCACACCATCTAAGATATAAGTGGGGCGGTAGGGATAATCGTTTAGGTCATCTCTGCCTGTGACGCCGGAGAGAACTAAGACGGTATCTAAACCGGTTTCAATGCCGGCGATGATGTCTGTATCCATCCTATCACCTATCATGGCAGCGTTTTCAGAGTGAACACCCAGTTTTTTTAGACCGGTTCGCATCATTAAGGGGTTGGGCTTGCCAATAAAGTAAGCCGATTTTTTAGCAGCCAGCTCAATAGGTGCAACAAAGGCACGGCAGGCAGGAATAATGCCGTTTTGACCGGGGGCGGTGAGGTCTGTGTTGGTGGCAATGAGGCGGGCACCGTTATAGACATGGGTTACGGCACGGAGCACGCTGTCATAGTTATAGTTTCTGGTTTCGCCAACCACAACGTAGTCAGGATTCACGTCATTTAAAGCAATGCCGGCATCATGGAGAGCATTTAAAAGCCCCGGGGCACCGATGACGTAGGCGCTGCAGCCGGGCATCTGATTCTTTAAAAACTGTGCCGTTGCAAGGGCACTGGTATAAAAGTGAGTTTCGTCAACATCTAAGCCCATGCGTGCCAGTTTGTATTTTAATTCTAAGGGAGAATATTCGCTGGAATTAGTTAAAAATAGAAATTCTTTATTTTCTTTTTGCATCCAGTTCACAAATTCTGTTACGCCGGGGAGCAAACGGTCACCGTGATAGATAACACCGTCCATATCGCAAATAAAGCCTTGTTTATTTCGTAATTCAATCATATGCTTTCTCCTTTTATCTTGATGCAATATATGATTCCGTCTTTAAAAGCTCCACTCTACATTGTACTATATATGGCAGGAAAAAACAAGACTTTTCGCGGAAGAAATATACAGCAAAATTTTTTGCTTTTATATTGATAAATTCAGGATTCTGTGTTACAATAAGACTGTAACTAAAGAGAAAATCCCTGCGGTGTTCGTGATTTAGCGATTTTTATTTTACCAACACTTATTAAAAGGGAATCCGGCTTCGCGTGTGGCGTATACGCCCCCCGTTTATCGGCCAGGGGACATATAAAGCATGCGAGAGGATACCCACCTGCTTAGGCAGGTAAAAATGAATCCTATACACGGCACGGCGGGGCTTTAAAAAGTGGATGTAAAAAGTCCGGAACGCAAAAGCAAAAAAGCAGATTAGTAATAAACTAACCTGCTTTTTTTGTTAGAATCTACGACCGACTTGTTTCATGTTGTCAATATATTTTAAGGACAATCCGGTTCCTTTGGCAACACAATAGACAGCATCATCGGCAATGCGAACCTCTAAGCCGGTTTCTTTTGCAAGTAACTGATCCAGTCCGTAAATTAAGCTACCGCCGCCGGTGAGCAAAATGCCGCCGGTGCTGATATCACCTACCAATTCAGGGGGTGTTTTTTCTAATACAGTGTGAACAGCTTCTACAATCTGGGCACCGCATTCCTCTAAAGCTTCCAGCATTTCCTCAGAATCAACGGTTACAACCTTGGGAAGTCCTGTAATCAGACAACGACCTTTAACCTCTTTTGAAACGGGGAAGGGACGGGGATACACACAGCCGATTTCAACTTTCAGCTCTTCAGCAGTTCTGTCACCAATCATCATATTGTGTTTTCTGCGGATGTAGCGAACCACAGCTTCGTCGAATTTGTCACCGGCAACTTTAATGGAACTTGAAACAACAATTTCACCTAAAGAGATGACAGCTACATCGGCAGTGCCGCCGCCAATGTCTACAATCATGTTACCGTGGGGTTTTGAAATATCAATACCGGCACCGATAGCTGCGGCGATAGGTTCTTCGATAATATATGTTTTGCCGGCACCAGCCTGAAGCGCTGCATCGCTGACAGCACGTTCTTCTACAGCTGTTGCCTGGCTGGGCACGCAAATGATGACTTTTGGTTTAAAGAAGCGGCTTTTGCAAACCTTTCTTAAGAAATAGCGAAGCATTTTTTCGGTTGTATCATAATCCGAGATAACGCCGTCTTTCATTGGGCGGATTGCCACAATGTTACCGGGGGTTCTGCCAATCATATTCTGGGCTTCATAGCCTACCTTTAAAACCTTTCCTGTGTTGGTATCAATAGCAACAACACTGGGTTCTTTGAGCACAACACCCTTTCCTTTTACATAGACTAAAACGGTTGCGGTTCCAAGGTCAATACCTACATCCTGTCCAAAATTAAACATTTTGATCACTCCTTGCGGTGATTTTAATATTGTGTTCGTTCTTATACGGAAAAATTTTCCACTTATTTGAGTCTATTATACAAAATTTTTTGAGTATTTGCAATCTTTTTTTAAAAAATATATTTTATCGATTTTTTCCAACGGGGCATACACTGACACAAATGCCGCAAACGGCACCTCTGCCGATTTTTTGATATGCCTGCTTCATGTGAGTGCTGCAGGCAGCACGGTCTAAAATGTGGTTTCCAGCTTCTTCAAAGGTCTTGCCGGAAATTGCCATAGCGGGGCAAGCCTTTGTGCAGATAGAACAGGTCTTGCACGGATTTTTATCAGACATGGGCCGAAAGCCTGCGGAAAGGTCCAAATCTGTCAAAACTGTGGCAAGACGTACTCTGGGACCGAAGCGGTTAGACAGAAAAAGGGCACTTTTACCAATTGTGCCGAGACCGGCACGAACAGCTGCCTGCTTGTGAGAAAAAAGACCGGAAAAGCCTTGGGTGCTTTGAGAAGCCGGTACGCAGACATATTTTCCGCCGGCTTTCTCTAACAATAAACCGGCAGAAAGGGCGAGCCTGTCTAAAAAGGCATTGACTGTTCGGTAATGATGAAAATAGGTATGAGTCGGTCCGTTTTCAACGGTGTCAATTACAGCGTCGGAAAGGTGCACAACAATGGATACAGCATTTGTCAGCGCGCTGTATTCCGGTGGGGGTGTAACGGCAGAAAATCCTACCTCAGAAGCACCTTCCTCAAGTAGCTGTTTCGTTATTTTATCAGTCATGTATATCACCAAATTGAATTAATTCTTCCGCTTGCTTTCGCGTTGTTTCTGTAATCGCATCTCCGCTGATGATGCGGGCAAGCTCTTCGACCCTTGCTTTATGGGATAGGGGTGTAACCAAAGTGTTGGTTCTGCCGCCTTCTGTAAATTTTTCAATTAAAAAATGCGTTGTCGCCATGGCGGCAATCTGTGCCAAATGAGTCACGCATAGAACCTGCTTGGATGCAGATAAATCCCTAAGCTTTCGCCCGATTTTTTGTGCAGCACTACCGCTGACACCAGTGTCAATTTCATCAAAAATCAGGGTTTGTGCGGCATCACCATCGGTTAAAACCGATTTGATTGCCAGCATAATGCGGGATAATTCACCGCCGGAAACGATTTTATGCAGGGGGCGAAAATCTTCACCGATGTTGGTTTTTACCCAAAAGCTTACCTGCTCAGCACCGTAAGGTCCAAGGGGCATTTCTGCCATACTAATAGAAAACTCAGCATCGGGCATATTGAGAAAATGCAAGGTTTCGCTGACTTTTTCTTCAACTTTCGGAACGGCTTTTTTACGCAGGGCAGTAAGCTTTTCTGCAAGCGTTTTTGCCTTTTCTTCTGCCAAAGTAAGCTCTTTTAAAAGTTGCTCTTTTTGTGCTTCGGCATTTTGAAGCAGAGAAAGCTCTGCCTCACAAGCCTCACCGTGAGCGATAACGGCTTCTACCGTTGTGCCGTACTTTCTCTTTAAACGATAAATGACATCCAGCCGCGTTTCAATTTCATCAATGGGCTGGTCGCTATCCGTGAGGCGGTCAAAGTAATTTCGCAGCTCTCGGGAAAGTTCATCAGCCTCTTCGCAGATTGCATCAATCCGGGTGGATAGTTCCGACAGGGAAGCATCAAATGTTGCGGCATGAGCAAGATTTTGTGATGCAACTGAAAGGCTTTGCCGCACATCCGGTCCGTCTTCTGCGCTGGATAGGGCAGACAGCGCTGTAGCAATACTTTCCTCCAGTCGTTTTTTATGGTTAATCATATCCCGTTTTGCCTTGAGCTCGTCTTCTTCACCGGGGAGAAGCTTGGCAACACGGATTTCATTGCTTTCGTAGGTTAACATATCAATTTTGCGAAGCTTTTCGGCTTCGTCCAGGTCAAAGGCTTCTGATTGCGCCAAAAGTGCCTTCCAGGCTTTATATGCCTCGAGATAGCATGCATGGGCAGTTTTTCCGTCTTCCTTTAAAAAGCTGTCTAAAAAGTGAATGTGTGTTGCAGGGGTTAAAAGTGCCTGGCTGTCATGCTGACCATGAATATTCACAAGCAGTCTGCCTGCCTCTTTAAGCTCCGATAAGGTGGCAGTGCGCCCGGCTATTTTGCAAAGGTTTTTACCGTCTCGCAAGAGCTGGCGGGATAAGGTCACGGAGTTGTCCTCTTCCGGTGTGATTCCAAGCTCAAAAAGAGCGGTACGCTGCAATTCGTTTTCAATATAAAAAATGCCGCTGACCTCAGCACGGTCAGCATCCTGGCGGATAAGGTCACGGTTAGCACGGTCACCCAGCAAAAGGTTAATAGAACCAATTAAAATTGATTTACCTGCACCGGTTTCGCCGGTTAAAACGTTAAGACCGTTTTGGAATTCAATTTCTACATCGTCAATTAAGGCAATGTTTCGAATGTGTAACGCAAACAGCAAGATTTTTCCTCCTTTGACCGGTGCTATCGGTTAGATTTTACAGTAATGCCTTGACTTTTTCAGTCAGTGCTGCGGCAACTTTGTTATCCTGCACAACGCAGAAGATGGTATCATCTCCGGCAAGAGAACCCACAATTTCTTCTAAATTAAGAGCGTCTAATACGGCAGCGGCAGCCTGTGCCATGCCGGCCTGGGTTTTAATCACCACA
>JAFWAT010000028.1 GCA_017507525.1 Clostridia bacterium
ATCCGAAGATGGCAACTACGTTGCACTAGCAGTTGAAGGTTGCGAAGTTGTTCCTTACAAAACAAGAAACATTGTAACGTTAGATGATGTAAAAGCAGGCAGCAAGCTCTTAGTTTGGAGCAGAGTTATGACCATGAGCATCCCCGCTCTGTTAAATGCAGAAAAAATTATGATTCTCCCCGCTGAAGCTAGCTCTGAAGATGTTTCTTCCACGCCTTTAGCACCCAGCGAATGGGCCAAGGAAGAAGTTGCTAAAGCCGCTGAGTATGGCATCTTATCCGGCCTTGATGCAGCATATCAGAAAAATATTACAAGAGCTGAGTTTGCAAAACTGATTATCAATTGCGCTACACCGATTTTAGGCTTATCTGCTGAAAAAATTGTAGGCGAAAATCAGGCACAGTTTACCGATGTTAACGATGTATCTGTCAACGCAGCAGCTCTCTTGGGTATCGTAAAGGGCGTAGGCGAAGATAAGTTTGCACCGGAAAAGGAAATTACCCGCCAGGAAATTGCTGTCATGATGCACAGAGCCATTAATGCTGTTTCCGTTCTGCTGGATAAAACCTACATCACCAAAGCATCTGATGATTTAACCGCTTACAGTGATGCAGCTTCTGTTGCAGACTGGGCAAAAACAGGTGTTGCCACCTTGGCTGCAAATGACATTATGAAAGGCACGGACGAAGGTGTACTGTCTCCTCTCTCCCAGACAACTGTAGAACAGGCAATCCTGCTGGCTACCAGAATTTTTGAACTGATGAAATAATGAATCTTTATAAGAACCCCGTCTTTCAAGCTTGCCTTGCAAAACGGGGTTCTTTTTCTGCATCAAATTGCGAAAAAAGACCGGAAATAAGTTAAAAAAACAAACAAAATATGGAATTGTGCACACAAAAAGAAAAAAGTTTAAAGAAAAAAAGTAAACTGTTGCATTTTTCCCATAATTGCGATACAATAATATAGATAGTAATAAAAATTATAAAAACATCGGAGGCGAGTATATGGATACGGTTCCCGGGCATAGTCGAAGTACAATTGAATCAGCAAACAGGGGACGTATGCATCTTGCCTGATTTTTCTGCTGCGTTCCCGGAAAGGAATGCACATGGAAGAGACAAAAATCATGGAAGAAACCCTGCACGAAACGGTGGAGAGTCTCTTAGAAAAAAAACAGTACGCAAAAATCAGAACCTTACTTTTAGACATCAACTATGTTGACATTGAATCGGTATTAACCGATTTTCCGCCGGATGAAACCCTGCGGATTTTCAGAATGCTGCCGAAAGAAACCGCTGCCGAGGTATTTGCCGAGATGGATAGCGACCTGCAGCAATACATCATAGAATCCATTACCGACGCGGAAATTGACAGCATTATGGATGAGCTGTACATGGACGATACGGTTGACTTTTTAGAGGAAATGCCGGCAAACGTGGTCAAACGTGTTTTAAAAAACACCGATGAAACCACCCGAAAAACCATTAACCAGCTACTGCAATACCCCGATGACAGCGCCGGCAGCATTATGACCACAGAATTTGTGGATTTAAAAAAAGAAATGTCTGCCCAAAAAGCACTGGAGTATATTCGAAAAAACGGTGTTGACAAAGAAACCATTAACACCTGCTATGTGCTGAGCCCCCAGCGAAAGCTGGAGGGGGTTGTATCAATCCGCGCTTTGATTTTGGCTGAACCGAATGCTCTGATGTCAGACTTAATGGATACTAACGTCAAAACCATTCACACGCTGGACGATCAGGAAACTACGGCATATCAGTTCCGTAAGTATGACCTTTTGTCCATGCCGGTGGTGGATACAGAAAACCGATTGGTAGGCATCATCACCATTGACGATATTGTGGATGTCATTGAGCAGGAAAATACTGAGGACTTTCACAAGATGGCAGCTATGACACCTTCTGAAGACCCTTATTTAAAAGTCGGTGTCTTCACTTTAGCAAAAAACCGTGCTATGTGGCTTTTGGTTCTGATGATTTCTGCCACCTTTACCGGATTTATCATCCGCCATTTTGAGGGTGCGCTCAGCCAGGTTGTGGCGCTGACCTCATACATCCCCATGCTCATGGGTACAGGCGGTAATGCCGGCGCCCAGTCTTCTACCATGATTATCCGAAGTCTGTCCCTAAATGAACTGGAATTTTCCGACCTTTTTAAAGTCATGTGGAAGGAGCTGCGGGTAGGTGCTGTGACGGCACTTTTGCTGGGCATCGTAAACTTTTTACGAATTATGCTGTTAGATAACGTTTCGGTATTAGTGGCGCTGACTGTATCACTTAGTCTTTTCTGCGTTGTTTGCCTTGCAAAGGTCGTGGGCGGTATGCTCCCGATTTTAGCTGAAAAAATCCATTTAGACCCGGTTATTATGGCAAGCCCGATTATTACAACAATTTTAGACGCACTTTCGCTGATTATTTATTTCCAGTTTGCAACAAGTATTTTAGGAATCGCATAAATAAGGAGTGTTTTTGTGCCATTTTTCTACTATGATTCGTATTATTTGGTGCTCGTTCTGCCCGCACTCATTATTGCAATGATTGCACAGTTTAAGGTACAGAGCACATTTAAAAAGTATGCATCATTTATAAGCCGACGCGGCAAAACCGCTGCCGAGCTCACCCGTGAGATTTTAGATAACAACGGTTTGTTTTCGGTAAAAGTCGAGCGTGTCAGCGGCAGTTTGACAGATCACTATGACCCAAAAGCAAACGTTATTCGCTTGTCAGATACAGTGCATGACAGCACCTCTGTTGCATCCATCGGCGTTGCCGCCCACGAGGCAGGTCACGCTGTGCAACACGCAACCGGCTACGCTCCCATTCGTCTGCGTAATGCGGTGTTGCCCGTTGCAAACCTGGGTTCACGTCTTGCTTTTCCCGTAATTTTAATTGGTCTTATTATGAGCCTTGAACCCTTAGTGACCGCTGGAATTATTTTGTTTTCCGCTCTGGTCTTATTTCAGCTTGTGACCATGCCGGTTGAGTTTAATGCCAGTCGCAGAGCCATTGTAACCCTAAAGAGCAGCAACATGTTGGACGAAACGGAGCTTTCCGGTGCTAAAAAAGTGTTATCGGCAGCTGCCATGACCTACGTTGCCGCTACACTGGTTTCAGCAATGCAATTACTCCGGCTGGTTCTTTTGTCAAGGGGTAGACGGAGAAATTAAAAACTCTGTAACTTTTGTTGAAGTGATATAATGATGGTAGACACAAAAAAAAGTGTCTGCCATCATTTTTTATCCTTAAAACAATTCCAAAAAAGCCAAGCATTTTACCACATTCTGTCGCTTCCTGTCAAGGACTCTGCCGCAATAAAAAAAAATATTAAAAAATTTAAAAAACTACTTTATTATTACAGAAAAATTTGGTATACTATAAGGTAGGTGTATAGTGCCATAAACTTTGTCTTTGTACAGGTGTTAAAAACCTGATTGATATGAGCGGAAATTTTAAAATGGAGGTTTAATTGTGGCAAAAAATCAAAAATTGAAAATCATCCCGTTGGGTGGGCTCAATGAGATCGGAAAAAATCTGACAGTATTTGAGTTTGGAAACGATATTGTCGTATTAGACTGCGGCATGGCCTTCCCCGATGATGATATGCCCGGTATTGACATGGTCATTCCGGACATAACCTATCTGGAAAAAAACCGGGATAAAATCAGGGGCATTGTGCTGACCCACGGTCATGAGGACCACATTGGCGCCATCCCCTACTTTTTAAAGAAAATCAACGTTCCTATTTATGGAACACGTCTAACTCTGGGTCTGGTGGAGTTGAAGCTGAAAGAGCATCATTTGCTCTCTAAAACCAAGTTGCTTCGCGTCAAGGCCGGCGATATGGTAAAACTGGGTGCTTTCAAGGCTGAATTCATTCATACAAACCACTCCATTGCCGATGCGGTGGCAATTGCACTTCATACCCCTGTAGGTGTTGTGGTGCATTCCGGTGACTTTAAAATTGACTCTACCCCCATCGAAGGCAGCATGATGGACGTTGCCCGGTTTGGTGAACTGGGCAGAAAGGGCGTTTTAGCGTTGCTCTCTGACAGTACCAATGTAGAACGGCCGGGATATACCATGTCAGAATCTACTGTCGGTGAAACCTTTGACGAATTGTTCCGTAACTGTAACCGACGTATTTTGGTGGCAACCTTCGCCTCCAACATTCACCGTGTGCAGCAGATTATCAATGCGGCATACCGCTATGGCAGAAAGGTTGCCGTTTCCGGCAGAAGCATGGAAAACGTCGTAGAGGTCGCCATGACCTTGGGCTACATGACGGTGCCGGAAGGGGTGCTCATCAGCATTGATGATATTAACAAATACCGCGCCAATCAGCTTTGTATTATCACCACCGGCAGCCAGGGCGAGGCTATGTCTGCCCTGTCCCGTATGGCATATTCTGACCACAAAAAGGTTGAAATTGTTCCCGGTGATATGGTCATTGTTTCAGCAAGCCCCATTCCCGGCAATGAGCGTGCCATTTCCAATGTCATTAACGAGTTGTTTAAAAAGGGTGCCGAGGTAATTTATAAATCTTTGGAAAACACCCATGTTTCCGGTCACGCGTGTCAGGAAGAGCTAAAGCTTTTGTTATCTTTGGTAAAACCGAAGTTCTTTATCCCCGTTCATGGCGAATACCGTCATCTGATGCTGCATGCCTCACTGGCTGAACGGGCAGGCATGAGCCGCAAGAACATTTTAATTGCTGATATCGGCAAGGTCATTGAGCTGGGGCCGAATAGTATCCGCCAATCTGCTACCGTTCCATCGGGGGTTGTACTCATTGACGGCTTAGGTGTGGGTGATGTGGGTAACATCGTTCTGCGTGACAGAAAGCACTTAGCGGAAGACGGTATCATCATTGTGGTGGTAACACTTGATAAGAAAACCGGTGAGGTGCTTGCCGGTCCTGATGTTCTCTCACGCGGGTTTGTCTATGTGAGAGAATCTGAAGACTTAATGGAAGAAGCCAAGATGGTGGCGCGAAACGCTATGGATAAGTGTGCAAGCAAGCACGTCACTGACTGGGCAGGCATTAAAAACAACTTAAAGAACTCCATGAGTGATTTTATGTATACCAAAACCAAGCGCAAACCTATGGTTCTGCCGGTTATTATGGAAGTTTAAAATGTAATAGAATATATTTTGAGAGGGATTACAAATGATGAATGAAACAAGAAAATTGTTTACGTCTGAATCTGTAACGGAGGGGCATCCCGATAAAATTTCAGACATTATTTCCGATGCAATTTTAGATGAAATCTTAAAGCATGACCCCATGGGTCGTGTAGCATGTGAAGTGACCGTGACAACCGGTTTGGTAGTCGTCGTGGGCGAAATCACCACTACAGCCAACATTGACATTGCCACTGTGGTTCGCGATTGCATCCGCGAGGTGGGTTATGACAGAGCTAAATATGGTTTTGACTGTGAAACCTGCGGTGTGATTACTGCAATTGACAAGCAGTCTCCCGACATTGCCATGGGTGTTGACCGTGAAGGTGCCGGTGATCAGGGCATTATGTTCGGCTATGCCTGCAACGAAACCGAGGAGTTGATGCCGCTGTCTATCAGCTTAGCGCACAAACTGACCTTAAAGCTTTCTCAGACAAGAAAATCCGGGGAAATTCCCTACATTCGCCCTGACGGTAAGTCTCAAGTCACCGTTGTATATGACGAAAATGACCGCCCTGTCGCAGTTGACACCGTGGTTATCTCCACCCAGCACAGCGAGAACGTGACTCAGGAGGAACTGAAAAAGGACATTATGGAAAAGGTTATCCTGCCTGTGATTCCTGCTTCTCTTTTAACAGATGATACGAAATATTATATCAACCCCACCGGTCGGTTTGTTGTGGGTGGGCCTCAAGGTGACTCCGGCCACACCGGTCGTAAGCTGATTGTTGATACATACGGCGGTGCTGCCCGTCATGGCGGTGGCGCCTTCTCCGGTAAGGACCCCACAAAGGTTGACCGTAGCGCAGCATACGCTGCCCGCTATGTGGCTAAAAATGTTGTTGCAGCAGGTTTGGCTGACCGTTGTGAACTGCAGCTTGGTTATGCCATCGGCGTGGCTGACCCTGTTTCTGTCCGTGTTGACACTTTTGGAACAGCTAAAATCCCCGAAGCAAAGATTGAAGCACTGGTTGCAAAGCACTTTGACCTGCGTCCGGCTTCCATTATCAAGACTCTGGATTTGCGCCGTCCCATTTATAAGCAAACTGCATCCTACGGTCATTTTGGCCGCACTGATTTAGACCTGCCTTGGGAAAAAACCGACAAAGCAGCGCAGCTTTCACAGGAAGCTTCTAACCTGTAAATCATACGTACTTTAAATAGGGGGTTGCTCATCATGAAAATTTTAATTGTCGATGATGAAAAACTGTTAGTAAAAGGAATTAAATATAACTTTGAACAGGAAGGCTATACTGTACTTGCCGCCTATGACGGTGAAGAGGCCATTAAAATGGCGTATGACAAAAGTATTGACCTGATTATTCTGGATTTAATGCTCCCTAAAATTGACGGTCTTTCCGTCTGCCAGAAGGTGCGTGAATTTTCTAATGTCCCCATTGTGATGCTCACCGCCAAGACAGAGGATATGGACAAAATTTTAGGTCTTGAATACGGCGCTGATGATTATTTGACAAAACCGTTTAACATTTTGGAATTAAAAGCAAGAGTCAAAGCCGTTCTCCGCCGTATGACCCCGGCAGACAGCCAGACAAAAGAGAGTGTTGTTTCCATTGGCAGTGTGAAGCTTGACTATAACCTGCGTCACGTTGTCATCAATGATAAGACCATTGACCTGACGGCTAAGGAATTTGACCTGATGGATTTATTTGTTTGCAACGCCGGAAAGGTGTATTCCCGCGAGAATCTGTTAGACATTGTCTGGGGCTATGACTACCCCGGTGATGTCCGTACGGTGGATGTACACGTTCGCCGACTGCGGGAAAAAATTGAACCCAACCCTGCTGAGCCGATTTATATTCATACAAAATGGGGAGTTGGTTACTATTTTAAAGAAGCTTAAATTAAACCAGATAAATATTCGTTGGAAAATTGCCTCCTCTTACCTCATCATTATCTTAGTGGTGCTTTTAGTGGTAGGCTCTTTTCTGATGACCACGCTCCACTCCTCTCTCTTTAACCAAAAAAAGATGGAGGTTTTAACCAACGCCAATATTATTGCCAGCATAATTTCAGATGATTTTACGGATGCATACATACAGGAGAAGCTCCCCTTGTTTCCCATTGAAAAAAATGCCCGTGTAATTGTTGTGAACACAAATAGCCTGGTTTTATTTGATTCCTACAAGGAAACCAATTTAAAGGGCAAAACCTTTATTAACGCAGCCATTACCGATGCACTTTTGTCGGATGCAAAAAACTCGTCAAACGCATACAAAGAAGACGGGAACTGGCTCATTGATGCCTCCGTTCCCATTATTAAAAATTCTACCACCATCGGCGCTGTGTACTTAATTCAATCCGGCGATTCGACAGAAGAAGTGATTCTGCACATCCGTAATTCTCTTTTGATTCTGGGTGCGTTGATTATCTTATTTGTGGGTATTTTCAGTGCTTCCATGGCAAGTATTTTGACCCTGCCCATTGAGCAGTTTACCAAATTTATTAACAACATGCCCAAAGACAGTTTGCAGCATGTGCAGATTGATTCAAGAGATGAAATCGGGCAGCTTGCCATTGCCTTTAATAATTTGATTGACCGCATGGCAGAGCTTGAGGACAAGCGTCGTACCTTTGTCTCCAACGCATCTCACGAGCTCAAAACACCGCTTTCCATCATCAAGCTTTTATCTGACTCCCTGATGCAGACGGAAAATCCGGATCCCGATTTTATCAACGAATTTTTAAGTGACATGAGCAAAGAGGTTGACCGCTTAACGCGTATTGTGGAAAAACTTTTGGATATGACCCAAATGGATTCAAGCCATCTCAATATGCAGTTTGTTCACACCGATGTGCGTGAAATTGTGCAGGAGGTTTATGAAAAACTACTGCCCCTGGCACAAAACAAAAACATTGAATTAACCTTTAACCAGCCCAGCGATGAAGTGATTCTCCCCGTTGAGCGGGATACCATCACCGAAGCGATTTATAACATTGCCGATAATAGCATTAAATACACAGAAAGTGGTACGGTAGCCATCAGCATCAGCCGTGATTTGGGTAATGTTTACATTGCCGTTACTGATACCGGCATTGGTATTCCCAAAGAGGAAATACAAAAGATTTTTGACCGTTTTTACCGGGTGGATAAAGCCAGAGCACGCGAAACCGGGGGAACCGGTCTGGGGCTTTCCATTGCACTGGATGCTGTTAAGCTTCACAATGGCCACATTGAGGTTAAAAGCGAAGAAGATGCCGGCAGCCGCTTCACCATTACCCTGCCTTATTCGGAGGAATAATTTCTTATGATTTATTTAGATAACAGCGCCACCACCCGCCCCTTTAGTGCGGTGAGTGAGCACATGCGGGATATAGAGCAGAACACCTTCGGAAACCCTTCTTCTCTACACCGCGCCGGCATTCTGGCAGAGCGCACTGTGACACGTGCCAGAGAGCAAGTGCTGTCTGCACTATCTGCAGATGATGGAAGCTTCATTTTCACATCTGGCGGAACTGAGGCTAACAATTTGGCAATCCTAGGCACCATGCAAAGCCGTATCCGCCGTACACCGCAAATTTTGACAACGAAAATTGAACATCCCTCTGTGATGGAAGCGGTGCTTCATTTAAAAGCACAGGGCGCAGATTGCCACCTGATTGAGGTAGATAAAAACGGTCAAGTAAACCAAGACCATTTTTTGAGCTTGCTTACGGAAAATACCGCTTTGGTTTCGGTGATGAGTGTCAACAACGAAACCGGTGCCACGCAGGATATTGCTACCCTTTGCCGTCTGGCAAAGGAGAAAAATCCCGATGTGCTGTTTCATACAGATAGCGTGCAGGCATTAGGGAAAGTATCGTTAAACGTGAGAGAAACCGGTGTTGACCTTTTATCTGTCAGCTCCCACAAAATTAACGGCCCTAAGGGCGCCGGCGGCTTATACATCCGCCGCAGTGTTCACGTAAAGCCCATTGTTTTTGGCGGCGGCCAGGAAAGCGGGTTACGCAGCGGCACACAGAACACCCCTGCCATCAGCGGTTTTGGGCTTGCCTGCGAGTTAACCATGGCATCTTTAGCAGAAAAAACTGCCGAAATGGCTCGCCTGCGGACTCTTCTTGCAGACGGACTTGCAAAAATCCCGGGCTGTCAGGTGGTTTCGGTCAAAAATCCGTCACCTCATATTGTTTGTGCAACCTTCCCCGGTATTAAATCCGAAACCCTGCTCCATACCTTGGAAATGCGGGAAATTTATGTTTCCAGTGGCTCCGCTTGTTCCTCCAACAAGCCTCAGCTCTCTCCGACGCTGCTTGCTATGGGATACAACCGCAAGGAAATTGAAGGCGCCATTCGTTTCAGCTTGGGACACGATACCACAGAAGCAGATATAGTGGCTGCTCTTTCCGTTGTGAAGGAAGAAGCAGCATTGTTGCTGGGCATTTCCCGTTAAAGCAGATTTATTATTTTTTAAGAATGAATCCGTCCTATGATGACATATAATAACAATACGGACTAAAACACCGGCTGATTATTAAGGAAAGGAATGGCAAGGATTTGAAAAATATTGTTTTAATCGGTTTTATGGGGGTTGGTAAAACCACCATCGGCAAGCGTGTTGCTGCAAAACTTAAAATAGATTTTTATGATACCGACGAAGCCATTGCCAAATGCGAAAAAATGCCGGTACATGCTCTACTGAAAAAGAAAGGCCCCCGTTATTTTGAGGGTGCACAGCGGTTCGCTGTGTCTACACTGGCACAAAACGAGGGCATTTTAATCTCTACCGGCGGCGATACGGTGACAGATGAATTTAATCTGGCAGAGCTCCAAAAAAACGGGCTGCTGGTATGGCTCAGCGCATCACCGGAAACCGTGTATAAAAACACTCGCTATTCTATTAACAAGCGCCCTGACCTTGAAAAAATTACATTAGATGAGCTCTCTGATATGATAAAGGAACGTGAGCCTTTTTATAAAAAAGCAGACATCATAATTTCTGTTGACCATGACAGCATTGATGACGTGGCTGACAAAATTGTTGCAGAATATAAAGCACGAATGAACGAGTAGAAAGGAAGAAAGCAAATGGAAAACTGTATTTTCTGCAAAATCTTAGCCGGTGAAATTCCCTCAAAAAAAGTGTATGAAGATGATTTGGTGTACGCCTTCCACGACATTGCACCTGCCGCACCGGTACATATTTTAATTATCCCCAAGGAGCATATCTGCTGTATGAACAAAGCAGAAGAAACCCACAAGGAGCTTTTAGGGCACATTCTTCTCACCGCACAGAAGCTTGCAGGTGAGCTGGGCATTGCAGAGAGTGGCTACCGCATCATTAATAACTGCGGTGAAAACGCAGGGCAAACTGTGTTCCACATGCACTTTCACCTGCTTGGCGGGGATACCTTTACAAAGCTGGTATAAAGTTAAACTTAAAAAGGCTGTAGCAAAATGCATTTATTTTGCTACAGCCTTTTTTACGGTCTTAACCCCATGCCGCCTTCCTGTGTCAGGGTTTCACCATTCATATATTTAAAATCGGGGGATGCCCGTTGCAGGGCAATTATGTTTGTCCGTTTTTTTCTTTCCAGTCTGCGAGCTTACCCTCTAAAACCCTTAAAAAGCCTTGCCTGTCTGTTTCCAAATTATACTGCTCCACCATTTTCCGCACGCTGCTTTCAACGTTTTTGACCTCTGCTTCTAAATGGCTTGCCGGCAATCTGTAAGCGCCGCTACCAAAAATAATCATCTGCTCTAAGCCGTCAGAGGTGGCAACGGTAACGTTATACTGCTTCGTCAATTCCCGTACCGCCTTTTCAATATAGACGTCTGCCGTTTGAGCTTCCTTGGTGTAAACAATGGTAATGCCCTGCTCTTTTTCCACCTCACCACGGTTTCCCTTTACCTTATAGGCATCAAACACAAGAATAATTTCATAGCCTGAAAAGACCTTGTAAACCGAAAGCCGTTCAACCAACTCTTTTCTTGCTGATTCTAAACTGTCTGTCGCAATTTTTTTAAGATCATTCCATGCAAAAATAATGTTATATCCATCAATTAAGAGGTAGTTTTTTTCATGGCGTTTTACACTGCGGGATATGTTTTTAGAAGGGCTTGTCTCTTTTTTTGTGCGCATGGCATGGGTGGGAAGCTTCGTTTCCACCTTGCCGTATGTCTTTTCAAAAATCTGTAAAAGCTCCTCGTCTGACGCATGAAAACTAGCCGCCCGTACAACACTTTCCCGTTCCGGTTCAGCTTTTTTAGGCTTTAGTACGCTTTCTAAGTGCATATGCTCTGTTACTTCATTCCACTTCACGTTAAAGCCTGCCCCATGAGAACAAAAAACAGAATCTGCCGTATTCTCCACATCCGCTTCTGCATCATACCCAATTGCCGCTATGACCGCATCTGCATGTTTGCACTTGCCGTAACCGCTAAACTTACAGTGTATCCGCCCCTGACCATGGGTATACGCCGTAATCTGCTTTTGGTAGTTGCGAATGGCTTCTGCCGGTGCACTACCTATAATTTTTGTCATGTCGCCGTTTGGGCGGTCAATGGAAAAATCCGCCCCTAAAAGGTCTAAATCAGTCATGGCTTTGCCCACGTTCACCGCAGGAATGTCTATAACAAAATCATAATACGGCTCTAAGAGCACCGATTTTGCCTGCATAAGCCCCTGCCTGACCGCTCTGTAGGTTGCCTGACGAAAGTCTCCACCCTCTGTGTGCTTAACGTGTGCCGCACCGGATTTGAGTATTATTTTCATATCCGTAATGGGTGAGCCGGTTAAAACACCTACATGTTGCTTTTCCATCAGGTGCGTCAGCACAAGACGTTGCCAGTTTTTATCCAACACGCTCTCAGGGCAGTCTGTTTCAAACTGCATCCCTGACCCGGGCGGCAGAGGGGAAAGCAGAAGATGCACCTCTGCATAATGCCGTAAGGGTTCAAAATGCCCCACACCCTCTACAGCGTGTTCAATGGTTTCTTTATAAACAATGCGGCCTTCTTCAAATTCCACCGCCATATCAAACCGTTTTAAAACCAGTTGCTTTAAAACCTCCAGCTGAATTTCGCCCATCAGCCGAAGCTGAATTTCTTTAAGCTGCCCGTTCCAGGTCACCCGAAGCTGGGTTTCCTCCTGTTCAAGCTCTTTAAATTTTTCCAGCGCTAATGAGGGGTCTGTGCCCTTTGGTAAAAGAACTCGATAGCTGAATATCGGCTCTGCTGTCAGGGAAGAAGCATTTTTTTCAAAACCAAGTCCCTGCCCTGCTGCTGTTTTTTTCGGACCCGTCACAGCGCACACGCAGCCGGGCAAAACCTCGTCGGCTGTTTTATATTTATCACCGGAATAAATGCGAATTTCATTGACTTTTTCTTGGGCTGATTCAGCAGACTCAATCAAACTCTTCACTTTCAGGCTGCCACCTGTAATCTTCATAAATGTCAAGCGGTTTCCCTTATCATCCTGGCTGATTTTAAAAACCTTTGCTCCAAAATCGTCCATGGCGGCAGTTTCTTCTGTCAACCGGTCAAAGGCCTTTAAGAACTGCGCCACCCCCTCCATCCTCAGGGCAGAACCCGCAAAGCAGGGAAAGACGCTCCTTTGCTTGATTGCCTTACAAACGCTTACTTCCGACAGCGCTCCGCCCAAGAATTCATCCATGAGGGTTTCATCACACATGGCAAGGCTTTCTGACAATGTCGCCTCAGGCAGGGTAAAATCCACAAAATTGTCGCCAAATTCGGTTTTTAAATGCTCCAAAACCTGTTCCTTATCGCTGCCAGCTAAATCCAGCTTATTAATAAACACAAACACAGGAAGCTGATGCTTTTTCAGCATATCCCAAAGCGTTTTGGTATGGCTTTGAACACCATCTGTTGCGCTGATGACCAAAATTGCATAGTCAAGCACGCCCAAGGTGCGCTCTGCCTCTGCCGCAAAATCCACATGTCCGGGCGTGTCGAGTAGAGTCATCACCGAATTTTCCAAAGTCATCACAGCCTGCTTTGAAAAAATGGTAATGCC
>JAFWAT010000029.1 GCA_017507525.1 Clostridia bacterium
GCCTACGAAAGCGCCTGTTTCAGGGTCAACTGCGGTAAAGTAGCTCCGAAGATTCCAGGCAAGCAAAATGGTTAATAATACCGGCGCAATGACCTTAATAGATGCATTAAACCACCAACCGGGCATTTTGTACTTAATGGTATTGCGGTTTATCTCATCTAAGACCTTTGAGGTTTTAAAGAGCCAGCCCACCGCCAAAGCTTCTAAGATGCCGACAATGAGCATGTTATACTGATTTGTCCAGTTATCTACGATATCCAGTCAGCCGACACCGGCACCGGTTGCAAAAATCAGAGAAATCAATCCGGCAATAAAACAAATTGCAATGGTTGTCTTTCTGGGGCGCAGATCGAATTTATCGGAAACAGCAGAAGAAACGCCTTCGACAATGGAGAAGGCAGAGTCAATTGCCAAAGTCGCCAGACACAGATAAAACAGCGAGCCAAAAAGTGCATTAAACCATCCAATGTCGGTCATGTTGACGATTGCCATGGGATAAATTTTAAATGCGGTTGCAATGCCGGAGGCTGACATATCGCCTAACATACCGACACCGCCCATGGTAGAGAACATAACAACGCCGGCAAGCACACTGATTGCCATATCAGAAAAAGCAATGATGATAGCATCTACAGCAATGTTGGCGCTGTCATCTAAGTAGGAACCGTAAGCAAACATGATAGCCATCATGATAGAAAGGCTATAAAACACCTGCCCGATGGCATCAACCCATAAATTAGACTGCGCTAAAGCTGAAAAATCGGGAATAAACAGCTTTTGCATGGCAGCACCTGCGCCGGGCATAGTCAGACCTTTGATTGCCATGATGACCATAATCACAACAGGCGCAAACACGGTAAATTTAACAACTTTGCTGACGCTGTGGGCACCGTTACGGATACAGTAATAAATCAAAGCCCAAGCGACTAAAATTGCAATTAATGTAGGGGTAGAGATAATACTTAATCCGTCAACACCCCAGGTTGTTTTGATGGTGGTTTCCCAAAGTGTGCTGGCGGCATCTGCATTGCCTGTCATGCCGGCAAATTTATAGCTCATGACCATCATCAGAAGTACCCAGCCAAAAACGGCTGCATAATAGCAGGCAATTAAAAAGGCGTTTGCCGTTGCGCCCCAGCCAATGTATTCAGCACTTTTGTGGATGCCCCGCAGAGAACCGGGAGCACCTTTTTTTATTTTTCGACCAATGGCAATTTCCATTGAAAGTAAGGGAATACCTAAAACCAGCATTGCCAACAGGTAAACCAGTAAAAAAGCACCGCCGCCGTGCTTTGCCACAAGTCCGGGGAAACGCCATGCGTTACCGAGGCCTACAGCAGAGCCTACAGCTGCTAAAATAAAGGTGCTTCTTGAAGCCCAACTCGCTCGTTTCATAATACATCCTCTCCCATTTTAAAAATATATCTAAGATTATATCAAAGAAAAATACAAAAATCAACACAATCTATTATAATATGATAAAAAGCCAGGAGAGGCAAGCTTAGTTATCTGTTGCAAAATAATCAAGGGGATTGACTAATTCATTATTTTGTGTTAATGCAAAATGCAGATGCGGGACATCCAAAAGCTCTGCGCTGGCAGAGCTTCCGGCTTCAGCAATTGCCTGCCCTTGCACAACAGTGTCACCTGCAGATACAGAATCAATGGAAGAAAGGTTTTGGTAAATCGACCGAAAATCATCCTGATGCAAGATGACGATGGTATAGCCCATCAGCGGGTCTGCATACACGTTTTCAACTGTGCCGTCTGCTGCGGCAACAACATTTTTGGTAACCACAGCAGAAAAGTCAATGCCTGTATGCGTGCGCCAGTCTGACATGGTTTTGGAGTAAAGCAATGTATCGGTGGAAAACGGCTTTATGATGTCACCGTCAGAGGGGCGAACGATTTGAAAGGGTTCCGGCTGATTGAATACAGGTGCAGCTTCCTGTAAAACGGGTGGTGTAGGCTCCTTGGATGGTTCGGGCGGCATGGCAGAGGCAACGGGGTAGGACGTGGGACTTGGCGGCAATGTTACAGTCAAACTGTTTTCAGACGGCAATATCACGCGGGAAGTATAGCGGATGGAAAGCAGACTTATGAGCCCGGCAATCACAAAGGTCAAAACGCCTATGTAAGACGTTTTCTGCAACAAAGATATTTTCTTTTTCTGTTTTTTTTTCTGCTTCATATATTTTCTCCTTTTGATGTTTTGTTGTTAGGATTTCCTGCAAAAGGAAAAATATACGAAGAAAACATTTATAAAACGTCTTGTGTTTTTTGAAAAAAGAGATATAATATTATAAAGAATGAAAAAGGAGGATATGTCTATGAAGTATGAATGTACTGCTTGCGGCTATGTTTATGACCCCGCTGAGGGAGATCCGGAAAACGGCATTGCTCCCGGCACAGCATTTGAGGATTTACCTGAAGATTGGGTTTGCCCGCTGTGTGCTTTGGGTAAAGACGTTTTTGAAGTTGTAGAATAATTTCATTGTACAAATTCTAAAAAAAATACCACCTCTATATATTGATAGTAAATATCAAACAGATAGGGTGGTATTTTTTTGTTGATTGTCAAGTCTAAAACCTATACTTATGATATTTTGCAAAGAGATATTGCAAGCCTTGTGCAAGAGTATCCCTTCCTGCGCTCTTTTTCTATTGGGAAAACCGTGGGCGGCAGAGAGCTTTTCGTCCTTGTGTGGGGAAGGGGAGATAAGAAAATTTTTCTAAACGGAGCCCATCACGGCATGGAGTGGATTACCTCACTGCTTCTTATGAAAATGCTGGAAACCTGTTGTCATCACTATGCAAACCGAACATCTAGAGGGGAAACAGATTTTTATACATTGTTTTCAGAGGTCACGCTGGCCGTTTGCCCTATGGTGAATCCGGATGGCGTGGAACTGGCAATTCGTGGGTTGCCTGAAACGCTTTCACCCATTACAAAAACCCGCCTGAAAGCATATAACGGTGACAGTACGGATTTTTCCAAATGGCAGGCAAATTTAAACGGGGTGGATTTAAACCATAACTATGATGCCGCTTTTTACAAAGGGGTTTTCATGCAGCATAAGCTGGGGATTTTTTCTCCGGGGCCCACGCGCTACAGCGGAGCAGAACCGGAAAGTGAGCCGGAATCTCGTGCGGTAGCCGATTTTACCCGTTCGTTTCATCCTGATATTGCAGTGGCGTATCACACACAGGGTGAAGTAATTTATTATAATTTTGAATCAAAGGCCACAGAGCAGGGAAAAGCCATGGCAAATGACCTTTCGAAAATCAGCGGTTATCAATTGGATGAAACAGAGGGGATGGCAAGCTACTCGGGTTATAAGGATTGGGTGATTGATGCATATAACATCCCAGCGTTTACCATTGAGGCGGGCTTGGGTGAAAATCCCCTACCTCTGTCGCAAATTGACAAAATATATCAGGATAATCTGCCCATGCTTTTATACCTGTTAAGGGCATAAAAAGAGGCTGCCTTTTTAAACATTTTAAATACATAATAGCTGCAGGAGCGATTTATGAATCTCCCGTGGGTCATTCTTGCATGACCCCTATAAAAGAAATATTTATGTATTTTGTTTTGTTTATTGAGGCAGCCTCTTTTTTTTATTTAGTCTACGAATGTTTCAATGTCTTCCATAGGATTACCGCAGGCAGGGCAGAAAGAAAATTCTGCATTCAATGCTTTGTCACAATGGGGGCAGATTTTTTTGCCACCAAGCTCAGCGGCTTTTGCTTCTTGCTCTGTTAACGTTTGTTTCAGTTCATCAATCTCGGTCACAATGGTCTCAATATCTGCTGCCGGCATATCTTCACCTTTGGCGGCAAGATATGTCAGTTCACCCAGCTTTGTGAATTTATCCTGAATAGAGTTTTTTGTATCAGCAGCAGCCATTTTAATTTTTGTCAGTTCAATTAATTCGCCGGATTTTTTCACGGCACCGTTAACCGTTTGTTTTAAATCAGAAATAAATTTTTCCATTTTATATTCTCCTTTCAGTTTTTATTTTACCATTGTATCTAATTATATTATACACCTGTTTTTTTGAAAAAACAATCCATTGTTTTCAGTTTTTACGCTGTATGTAAAAAAGAAAAGAGGCAATACTGAAAAGGAATGGATGAAGAGAGGATGTTTATAAGTGGAAAAATTTGTGATTTGCGGCGGCAAACCTCTTTGCGGAACAGTTTCGGCTTCGGGGGCTAAAAATGCAGCGTTGCCGATTTTGGCGGCTTCTATTTTGGCAGACGGCATTGTGACGCTTTACAATATACCCCGATTATCTGATGTTTTTTCTATGTGTGATATTTTAATTTCTTTAGGCTGTGATCTTACATTTTCAGACGGAGAGATCATAACGGTCAATACAAAAGGTTTAAAAAACAGCGAGGTTTCTTACCAGTTGGCAGGACGGCTGCGAGGTTCTTTCCTTATTATGGGACCGTTGCTTGCTAAAACCGGGTATGTCAGCATATCCATGCCTGGCGGATGCCCTATCGGTGCACGTCCGATAGACCTTCATCTAAAAGGGCTTTCAGCACTGGGTGCTGAGATTGAAAACAGACGCGGCAGTGTGGTGGCAAAGGCAAAAAAACTTTCCGGTGCGAAAATCTATTTGGATTTCCCCAGCGTTGGCGCCACAGAGAACATTATGAGTGCCGCTGCTTTGGCAGAGGGCACAACGGTGATAGAGAATGCCGCTGTAGAGCCGGAGATTGTAGATTTGGCAAATTTTTTATGCGCTATGGGTGCTAAAATCAGCGGAGCAGGGACTGATACTGTTAAAATTGAAGGTGTTTCTGCCCTTTCGCCTGTTCAATATTCTGTGATTTCAGACCGCATTGAGGCAGGAACATATCTGGTGGCGGCTGCAGCTACGGGTGGTGATGTGACGGTGAAAAATATTTTGCCGGACTACGTAAAGCCCCTGACAGCCAAAATGACAGAAATGGGCATTTCAGTGGAAATCGGTGAGGGGAGCATTCGGGTGAATCATCGCAAACCCTACCACTCTGTGGATGTTAAAACCTTGCCGTTTCCGGGCTTTCCTACGGATATGCAGGCGCAAATGACCACGCTTTTGTCTCTTTCAGAGGGGATAGGCATCATTACGGAAACGATTTTTGAAAATCGGTTTATGCATGCATCTGAGCTGGCTCGCATGGGTGCAAACATTAAGGTGACAGGCAGAAGTGCTGTTGTTGAGGGAAAAAAAGCCTTGACCGGTGCAAAGGTCAAGGCTACAGATTTGCGTGCAGGTGCCGCGCTGGTTATTGCCGGACTGGCGGCTCGGGGCGACACAGAGATTTCAGATATTTACCACATAGACAGAGGCTATATGGATATGGCAGATAAATTACGGCAATTGGGTGCAGAAATTTATCGGGAAGAGGAGCATTAATGCTCGCTTAAATATCGCAGGGCAGAAAATGCCGCCACAGCACCGTCTGACGCGGCGGTGATGACCTGACGGAGTAATTTCTGTCGCAGGTCACCCGCAGCAAAAACACCGGGGAGAGCAGTTTGCATGGCATCATCTGTAACCACATATCCTTGGTCGTCTAAAGGCAGCTGTTCTTTTACTAAATCTGTATTGGGAACTGTTCCCACAGCAATGAAAATACCATCTAACAAAATTTGATGTGTAGATCCGTTTTTGCGGTTTTCCACTGTCAGAGCGGATACACGGGCTTCCCCTTTAATCTCGGTCACAACATGGCTCATAACAAGCTCAACATTTTCCAAAGCTTTAACTTTTTCTGCAAGGGTATGAGTGCCGCGAAAGGCATCACGCCGGTGGATTAGATATACCTTTTTGCAATATTTGGCAAGGAATAGCGCATCCTCTAATGCGGTATCTCCGCCGCCAACCACTGCAACGGTTTTTCCTTTATAGAGTGCCCCATCACAGGTGGCACAGTAGGAAACGCCACGGGCACGGAGACGGTCTTCGCCGTCTGCCCCTAGCTGTCTGGGGGAAGCTCCCATGCAGAGAATAATGGTTTTTGCTTCAAAGGTCTCTTTTTTTGTGGTAATTTTTTTTATTTCATCTTGCAGTTCTACAGAAATAATCTCGTCATAACGGATTTCGGCACCGGCACCTTTTGCCTGCTGTTCCATTTGCATGGCAAGGGTTACGGCATCAATTCCATCAGGAAAACCAATGTAATTTTCTAAGGAAGAAGTTGTTGCCATTTGACCGCCGGCAAACATCTTCTCAAGCACCAGACAGGAAAGCCCGCTGCGGGCAGCGTATAGCGCTGCATTTAATCCGGCAGGACCGCCGCCTGAAATGATGACATCATACATATAGATTCCTCCGTTCATTTTTCCTCTTCATGATAGTCTGAAAGAAGGGTGCTGAATTTTTCGTAAAAGCCGTATGGGTTATGTCGGAAGGCACGGCACATAGTCAGGGCTTTATTTTTATTGCCGGCAAAAATTGAAAGAGTTAAAAGAGACGTTTTGCCCTCTTTTAGTTCCAGTTCTACCTGAAACATCTGATCCCTCAAGGGAACAACATCGCACCGCAGAGATTTTCTGGCGGTTTCATTTTTATAATACTGGTCAACAGAGTTTTTAATACTGGACTTTACACTGGGCAAAAGCTTATTTTCAAACATGGAAATCATATCTTCACCGGAGGGAGTCAGGACATATTTATCCATTTCGTCACGCCAAACGGTTTTCATGTGGTTTTCGTCCAAAAGCTGCCCGATAATATCGCAAAGCTCCAGAAAATCTACACTGGTAGCCTCTAACATACAGTGTTTCAGCTCCACATCACTGACGGGAATATCAGCGTGAAAGATAACATATAAAATCGCCAGTTTGATTTCAACCGGGTCTTTGAGTCTATAGTATACATTTTCCCAAATGTTTTTTTTCATACATTTCGCCTCCTGTAATTAGTTATAACATAATAAAAAAAGGAAATCAATAAAAATGTGGATTTAGTTGAAAAAATTTCTATATTGTGTTACAATGATTTCAAGCAATGCTTGAAATTAATGAATTGCCTTCGGCATGAATTGAAATTAAAAATTTCATGAATTGCACCTTTGGTGCATTAAGGCAATTCAATTCATGGAGCGAAGCGAGAAATCATGGCGGAACGCCAATTCATGACAACGGATGTTGTCAATTCATTTAAAATTAAGTGGCATCTAATTTGTACACTGATTTTACAATTATATATAATTATGTTTCGCAGATGGAGCGTGCTCTATAGCATCAAACCGGGCGAAACCATTACACGTTAAAACAAGGGGGAGTAAATGATATGGAAATGGTACTGTTAACAGCCGTTGGTGTGGGTGGTGCTACGGTGTTTGGCGCACTGATTGGCTTTTTGTTTAAGGGTATCTCCCATAAATTTTCTGATATTGTCCTGTCCTTTGCGGCAGGGGTCATGCTGGCAGCTGCGGTGTTGGGGCTGGTTGTGCCCTCTTTGGAGTATGGCGGAAAATACGGCATTATTATGACTGTCTGTGGCATTTTTGCGGGTGCTGTTTGCCTGAACTTCATTGATAAGTTGGTTCCGCATTTACATAAACTGGTGGGACCTGACATAGAAGCCCATCGCAATGCAGACCTCAGCAAAGTGCTTTTGTTTGTGATGGCGATTGCCATTCATAATCTGCCGGAGGGAATTGCTGCCGGTGTGGGCTTTGGTTCTGATAACGCTTCGCAGGCGTTTTTAATTGCCGGCGGTATTGCTTTGCAGAACATCCCCGAGGGCATGGTGATTATTGCCCCCATGCTGTCAGCCGGCATTACGCCCAAGCGCACGTTTATCTGTGCGGCACTTACCGGACTTGTTGAGGTAGCGGGTACGCTGATTGGTTATTTTGCCGTCAGTGTATCTCAGGCGATTCTGCCTTTTGCCCTGGCATTTGCCGGGGGCACCATGCTTTATGTCATCAGCGATGAAATGATTCCTGAAACCCATGCACACGGAAGCGAAAGAGGTGCAACCTATGCCCTTTTGGTTGGATTTTGCGTGATGCTGATTTCAGATGTGCTTTTGGGTTAATTGGTTAATTGGAGGATGCTATGATACAGGAAATTACCAGCAGTGACCATAAACTGGTTAAAAAAATAGCCAGTTTAAAAGAAAAGAAATATAGAGAGCGGTACGGAGAATTTTTGGTAGAAGGCGCACTTTCGGTTGAATGGGCACTTTCTTCACCCTATCAGGTTTCAGACATCGTGTTTTCAGAGAATTTTTGTCTGCCGGACAGCTTGCGTCAAAGCCTTGAGGGTCGGAGCTTAGTTAAGGTGCCAAATCATATTTTTGCCAAAATGGCAGACACCAAAACGCCGCAGGGAATCTTGTGCACCTGCGCTCTGCCAACTGTGCCGGATGCACCGGAACAAGGGCTTTTTGTATATTGCGATCGGGTACGCGACCCGGGAAATTTAGGAACCATTATCAGAACGGCAGACGCCATGGGTTTTGATGGGGTTATACTATCGCCGGACTGCGTGGATCCTTACAACCCGAAGCTGGTGCGCTCGACCATGGGTTCGCTGTTTCATGTTTCCCTCTTTGACGGCATCAGCTATGACGATTTGATTGCGTGGCAAAAAAACGGCTTTCAGTTGGTGGTGTCGGCGCTATCTGAGGCTTCCGTCAGCCCGGACAAGCTGCGGCTTTCCGGCAAAACGGTTATCGTTATGGGGAATGAGTCATCAGGGGTCTCTCCGACACTCATTGCCTGCGCTGACAGTGTGGTGAAAATCCCTATGGCAGGTAGTGCGGAATCGTTGAATGTAGCAGCGGCTGCCGCCATTTTGATGTATGAAGCTGCAGGACGGCTTAATAGAATTTAAAAGGAAATGGTCGAATGAACAATCAGTTTATGCAAGAGGCGCTTTATGAGGCAAAAAAAGCTGCAGAGGCAGGAGAAATTCCTGTTGGAGCAGTCATTGTGCAGAATGGAGAAGTGATTGCCCGGGGGCACAACCTGACTGTGGAAAAAGATAATATTCTTGCTCATGCAGAATTTCTTGTGATTGAAGAAGCTCTGCATAAACTTTCCAAAAGAAGGTTGTCCGGTTGCTCGCTGTATGTAACCTTAGAGCCTTGCGCCATGTGCGCCGGGGCTATTTTACTAGCGCGACCCGACAGAGTATATTTTGGGGCATACGATGCAGCTGCCGGTGCCTGCGGCGGCAAGCATGATGTACTTTCAGGCAGCGGCATTGAGGTATATGGCGGTATCATGGAAGAGGCGTGTTCTCACATTTTGCAGTGTTTTTTTAAGGATTTACGAAAGAACTTGTAGGTTTATGAAAAAAACGCTGGAAAACAGATTGTTTTTGTGATATAATGAACGCATACCTTAATAAATTTTAATATGTTGCGTTCATTGCACCACAAATAACCTTAAAAAGTTTAAATCGGCAATTTGTGGTATAATGAACGCATACGTTAATGAATTTTAATAGGTTACGTTCATTGCACCATAAATTACCTTAAAAATTTAAATCGGAAATTTATGGTATAACGAACGCATACCTTAATAAATTTTAATATGTTGCGTTCATTGCACCACAAATAACCTCAAAAATTTTAATTTGTAAATTTGTGGTGTAATAAAAATGATTTTATCAAATAGGTTTACGAAAGATAAAGGAGATATGATATATATGGCAGCGAAGAAAAAGAAAGCGACTGCAAAGCAAAAGAAAGGAAAACAGCAGGCTGAAACAACCATGATGAACGAGATTGTTTCATTATTGATTATTGTAGCAGGCTTGCTTTTGGGTGTGTTTTTATATGCTCCCAGCGGTGTTGTTGGCGAGGCCATCAAAAGCTTTTGCACCGGTCTTTTGGGGCTCCCTGCTTATGCTTTGCCGGTTTTAGTACTTGCCTTTGGCATTCACCGTGCGATTGGTAAAGGGTTTGAAACACATAAAAATAAATATACGCAGCTCTCACTGATTCTTTTGGTGCTGTCTGCTTTATTTCAGCTTTTTTCTGGAGATGCAGGGGCGAATCCCTTTTATAATATTTCCTCTTATTGGGAATGGGGTAAAATCGGCTGGGGCGGTGGTGTTTTAGGCGGTTTTCTTTGTGATATATTTGCGGCAACAGCCGGACGGATTGCTGCCGGTATTATTTTATTTGCAGTGCTCATCATTTTAGTGATGATTTTAACAAAGTGGTCACCCTTGAAAGCGTTTTTGCGGGTGATTGTTCGCTTGTTTGTTGATGTAAAAGCTGTTCAGAAAAAGGCGGCAGAGGAAGCAAGAAAAATAGCGGCAGAAGAGCAGGAACAGAGCGCAGCATCTAGACCGACAAAACGGAAGATGCCGAATTTCAGCGATGAGGAAGTTGTATGTTCTTCCAGCGAAACGGCAACACCTTTGGTAATTCCCAAGCCTTACGATGATGCTAGCTATATTCCGGAGTCGATTCGTGACATTCCCGTTGACGGTGATGCCCTTGGCTATGATTTTCAGGAGCTGGACGCAATTTTAGATCAGGTTGTGCCGGAAGAATTTAAGTCAGAGCCGGAAGCGGCTGCCGCATCGAAAGCATCTGATTTTGCAGAGGAAACAACCAAAACAGAGCTTCAGACCAAGGCAGAATCTCTCTCAGCAGAAGAAGCAGAAGAAATTGTTCAGGAGCTGGATGAAGCTTTTGAAAAAATTCCCTATACATACCCTGACATTACGCTTTTAGACCGCGCATCAACTGATTTTGACAGCGCTGATTCCCGTACAGAATTAAGGGAGACGGCAACCAAGCTGATTTCGACTTTAAAGAGCTTTAATGTTGAGGCAAAGCTTTTAAATGTCAGCAAGGGTCCCACCGTTACCCGGTATGAATTAAAACCCGGTGAGGGCGTTAAAGTCAGCAAAATCGTAGGTCTTTCCGATGACCTTTCTCTGCGCCTTGCTACCACCGGTGTTCGTATTGAAGCCATCCCCAACAAAGAGGCTATCGGCATTGAAATTCCCAATAAAACCGTTTCGGCAGTCAGTATTCGTGAGGTGTTGGATTCTGATGAATTTAAAGGCTTTCCTTCAAAGCTTGCCTTTGCACTTGGCAAAGATATTGCCGGTAAGAATACGGTCGTTGACCTTGGTAAAATGCCACACTTGTTAATTGCCGGCACCACCGGTTCCGGTAAGAGTGTTTGTATTAACACGCTGATTACCAGCATTATTTATAAGGCAGACCCTAACGAGGTAAAGCTTTTAATGATTGACCCCAAGGTGGTTGAGCTGAATGTGTATAATGGCATTCCGCATTTGATGATTCCTGTTGTAACCGATCCCCGTCGCGCATCCGGTGCCCTTTACTGGGCGGTGCAGGAAATGACTCGGCGTTATGCTATGTTTGCTGAAAGCAACGTACGTGACATTAAGGGTTATAACGAAATGATTACCGAAAGCGGCGGCGAGAACACCATGCCGTATATTGTTATCATCATTGATGAGCTTGCTGATCTTATGATGGTTGCGCCCGGTGAGGTAGAAGATTCTATCTGCCGTTTAGCGCAAATGGCACGTGCTGCCGGTATGCATTTGGTGGTTGCAACCCAGCGCCCCTCGGTTGATGTTATTACCGGTCTTATCAAAGCTAACATTCCCTCCAGAATTGCCTTTGCGGTGTCTTCTCAAATTGACAGCCGCACCATTTTAGATGCTGCCGGTGCCGATAAACTCTTGGGTCGCGGTGATATGCTGTTCTCTCCTGTGGGCTCGGCAAAGCCTACGAGACTCCAGGGTGCCTTTATTTCCGATAAAGAAAGAGAAAGAGTTGTAGACTTTATTAAGAGCGGTCACACGGCGCGGTATGATGAAGATGTTTTAGAAAAAATTGAGAACGGTAAAACCGTGAATATCTCCGGCCATGACGATGATCCAGGGGATAGTGACGAGCTTCTGCCCCGTGCAATTGAAATTGCTGTTGATACAGGTAAAATTTCAGCTTCCTATCTGCAGAGACGCTTAAAAATCGGCTTCTCCCGTGCGGCAAGAATTGTTGACCAGATGGAAGAACGCGGCTGGATTGGACCTCAGGATGGCAGCAAGCCCCGAGAGGTGCTGCTTTCTAAAGAAGATTATTTAGAAATGAGCATCCAATCATGAGTGGATTAGATGCTGGCTTTTTGCCGGTAACCAAAGAAGAGATGGACGCCTTAGGCTGGGATGCCCTTGATTTTCTGTATATCTCCGGCGATGCCTATGTAGACCATCCTTCTTTTGCTGTGTCTGTCATTACCCGGGTGCTGACAGCTGCCGGGTATCGGGTAGGGGTGATTTCGCAGCCGGACTGGCAAAGTGCGGATGCGTTCCGTGTGTTGGGCTGCCCCCGATTAGGGGTTATGATTGGCGCAGGGAACTTAGATTCCATGGTTGCCCATTATACGGCGGCGAAGAAGCCGCGGCGACAGGATTTATATTCTCCCGGCGGAGAAAGTGGCAAACGCCCTGACCGCGCTGCTATTGTTTATGCAAACCGGGCAAGAGAAGCGTTTCCCGGTGTGCCGATTATCCTTGGTGGTATTGAGGCAAGCCTTCGTCGGCTTGCCCATTATGATTATTGGCAGGATAAGGTGCGACGCTCTGTTTTGTTTGACAGCCGCGCAGATCTTTTGGTTTACGGTATGGGCGAGCAGTCCGTGGTTGAGGTGGCAGACGCCTTAGCTTCCGGTACAGATATTTCTCAGCTTAAGCATATCCGCGGCACTTGCTATGCTACAGGGTCGCTTTCTGATATACAATCAGCGTATTTGTTGCTGCCTTCTTATGAAGCAGTTTGTGAGGATAAACAAAAATATGCCGAAATGACACGGGATTCCTTTTATGAACAAGACCCCCTAAGGGGTAAGACCCTCGTGCAGCCTCACGGCAATCGGTTTTTGGTGCAAAATCCTCCAATGCCGCCCCTTGCCGGAAAGGCGCTAGATGCGGTGTATGAACTGCCTTACGTACGAAGGGCACATCCTATGTATGATGAAAAAGGCGGCGTTCCGGGGTTATTGGAGGTACAGTTTTCACTTACCTCATCCCGTGGGTGCTTTGGTTCCTGCAATTTTTGTTCCCTAACCTTTCATCAGGGCAGAGTGGTCACGGCAAGAAGCCATGAATCCATCCTGCGGGAGGCAGAACTGTTAAAAGACCTGCCCGGCTTTAAAGGATATATCCATGATGTAGGCGGCCCTACGGCGAACTTTCGAAAGGTTGCCTGCGAAAAACAAAAGACAGACGGCACCTGCCGTAATAAGCGTTGCTTATATCCCGGAGTTTGTAAAAATATTCAGGCTGACCATTCAGATTATCGGTTGCTTTTAAAAAAACTCCGTGCACTGCCTTATATTAAAAAGGTTTTTGTCCGGTCAGGCATCCGTTTTGACTATTTAATGGCAGATAAAAACGACGCTTTCTTTCGTGACTTGTTAGAGCACCATGTCAGCGGTCAGTTAAAAGTGGCACCGGAGCATATTGCAGATTCTGTGTTATCCTGCATGGGCAAGCCTTCTGCCGGTGTGTTTGAGGCATTTAAGAATAAGTTTTATAAGCTGAATGAAAAACTGGGTAAAAAGCAGTTTTTAGTACCATATTTAATGTCATCTCATCCCGGCTCAACGCTATCGGAGGCCATAGCGCTTGCAGAATATTTAAGACGGGAGAAAATCAAGCCGGAACAGGTGCAGGACTTTTATCCCACACCCGGCTCTGTTTCAACAGCTATGTATTACACGGGGCTAGACCCCTTTACCATGAAGCCGGTTCATATCCCGAAAGGGGAGGAAAAGGCGATGCAAAGGGCACTTTTGCAAGCTTTCTTGCCGGAAAACCGAAAGCTTGTCATAAAAGCACTACAAAAAGCAGGCCGCGAGGATTTAATCGGATTCGGACCCAATTGTCTGATTCCGCCGCGACCGGTAAATACAGGAGGACAAAAGAATGATGGAAGCAAAAATCTTAGACGGAAAAGCGGTATCTCAGAGAATCAAAGACGAACTGAGAAGCGAAGTAGAAAATCTCAAGGCAAAGGGCATAAATCCGGGTCTGGCGGTTATCATCGTGGGAGATGATCCGGCATCGAGAATTTATGTTAATAATAAGAAAAAAGCCTGCGAATACTGCGGCATTCGTTCTTTTGAATATGCTTTGCCCGGGGACACAACCCAGGAAGAGCTCATGGATTTAATTGAAAAGCTAAATGGTGATGATAGCGTTGACGGGATTCTTTGCCAGCTTCCTATCCCCAAGCATCTGGACGAAAAAGCGGTGATTAATGCCATCCGCCCTGATAAGGATGTGGATGCCTTCCATCCGGCAAACGTTGGTAAAATTATGATTGGCGATTATGATTTTCTGCCCTGCACACCGGCAGGCGTTATGGAACTGATTCGAGAGAGCGGCATTGATATAGCCGGTAAGGAATGTGTTGTCATCGGTCGCAGTAACATTGTGGGTAAGCCAATGGCAATGCTTCTGCTCCATGCACACGGTACGGTGACCATTTGCCATTCTAAGACAAAGGATTTGGCAGAAACCGTTCGCCGTGCTGATATTGTGGTTGCGGCAGTTGGTGTGCCCGAGCTCATTACCGGTGACATGATTAAAGAGGGTGCTGTGGTGATTGACGTCGGCATGAACCGTTTGCCGGATAAAAAGCTGGTAGGGGATGTGGCATTTGAGAGTGCTGCAAAAAAAGCATCTGCCATCACGCCAGTGCCCGGCGGCGTTGGCCCCATGACCATTGCCATGCTGATGAAAAACACAGTGAAAGCTGCCTTGGTGCATCACGAGAATAAATAAAGAAAAAAATTAAAAAAACTCTTGCATTTAGTGAAAAAATCTGGTATAATACTTTGTGCTGGCTTGTTTGTAAGACAAATTGCAAAAAAGCCAGTGCATGACAAAGTTAAAAATTTGCCGTATATTTTAATTGTTTTTTGAACATATGGGAGGTGTACGATCAATGGCAAAATGTGAAGTTTGCGGAAAAGGCCTGGTTTTTGGTATTAAGGTCAGCCATTCCCACAGAAGAACAAACAGAACCTGGAAGCCCAACTTAAGAAAGGTTAAGGCAATGGTTAACGGAACACCGAAGACCATCAGTGTTTGCTCCAGATGCCTTCGTTCCAACAAGGTAACGAGAGCTGTCTAATTGAAGATGCATGAAAGGTATCGAGAAATCGATACCTTTTTTGTACCATAAAGAAAGCCACGCAATTGCGTGGCTTTCTTTATGGTGTAAATTAGCTTAACAACAGTGTTTTCAAATCCTCC
Organism: Clostridia bacterium; assembly: GCA_017507525.1. Taxonomy (GTDB): domain Bacteria; phylum Bacillota; class Clostridia; order UBA1381; family UBA9506; genus UMGS755. The sequence goes on from JAFWAT010000029.1 coordinate 15,281, forward strand.
ACAGTTTCGGCAAAATATGCAGCACCAGCACAAGTTAGTTCATTTCTGTCACCGTAGCCGTAGAGAACCCCAATGGTTGTGAGTCCGGCAGCTCTTCCTGCCGATACATCAAAAGAGCGGTCGCCCACCATGATTGCGTTTTCGGGGTCAATTTGCTTTTCTTTTAAAACATAATCAATGACATCTTTTTTTTCAACACGTTCTCCGGATAAAAGACTGCCGCCAATAAAATCAAAATATTTCGCCAACTGAAAATGTTCTAAAATTTGCGTAGCATAAACAGTGGGCTTTGAAGTGGCAACATAGAGATGAAAATTTTGTTCTTTCAGTGCTTTTAAAAGCGAGGGAATGCCTTCATATACCTGATTTTCAAACAAGCCGGTTTTTGAAAAATATTCCCGGTATTTTTGCAGAGCGGTTTCTGCATCTTCTTCAGAAAAACCGTAAAAATGCTGAAATGAACCCTTAAGAGGCGGACCGATAAACGGAGTTAATTCCTCCAGTGCGGCAACCTCGATGCCAAAATGGGCAAGGGCATAGCGCACGGATTTTGTTATCCCTACCATGGGGTCTGTCAGCGTTCCATCTAAATCAAATAATATATTCCGTTTCTTCAGCAAAGTTTTCTGTCTCCCTTTCGCGACTCCCTTCGTCACCGATTTCCAGTCTGTTAATGGAAACCTCGTAAGCAGTTTTGGTGACGGCTTCTGATTCGCTGATTTTCTTTTGATATTCCCTTGACTGCATTCTGCCCCAGATTTTAATGTTTTGCCCCACATCTAAGTGTTTGACAAAACGGGCATTTCTGCCCCAGGCAATACAGGGTATGTAGTCTGACTTATTAAATGCGCGGTTTACCGCAAGTAAAATATCGGCAATTTCTCTGCCGAAGGGGGTTACGCGATACACAATGGGTTTACAAACATAACCGTTTAAATAAATTTCGTTAATGGGTTCATCAGCTTCTTCTGCCAATGTAACATCCTTTGCAAACAGGGTCAGAACCAATTTATTTCCTACCCCTGTGTAGTTGTTGTAGGAACGGAATTGACCAAAAACAGCAAGATGCATGCCTATGTCAATGCTGATGTCCGTCAACATCTTTTCTGAAATGGTTACACAAATTAAATCGCTGTTTTGACTTAAGCGATCAGAGCGAAGCATGAAGCGGTAAAACCGTTCGCCGTAAACATCATGGCTGTAGGAAAGATAGCCACAAACCACGCCCACAACATAGGCTTCGTTATCTTCAATGCAGTTTAACATACCGTATGTCTCCTTTCGTAGTAGACAAAGAGGAGCATCCCTCTTTTAAATAGGATATACGGTATATTGTATTATGGCAAATGAACTTTTATGACCGATTTTCTCTGCGGACAATCACTTTTTTTCTGTAACGAGATTTTCGGCAATTGTATTGACATCACCGGCACCTAAGGTGATGATAAAATCGTTCGGTTTTGCCCATTGCTTTAGTATTTCTTCAGCTTTTTCAAAGCTTTCAACATACTGCGCATTGTGAGAGTGCTTTTCAATTTCTTCTGCTAAGGTTCGGGAATGAATCAGCCCTGTGTCCTTTTCTCTGGCAGCATAAATATCTACCACCAAAACGCCATCACAGTCAGAAAAGCTTTGAGCAAACTCATCTTTCAGTTTATATGCCCGGGTATAGGTGTGTGGCTGGAAAACACAAAAAACCTTGCCCGCTGTGGCATTTTTCGCTGTTTTTAAGGTGGTCATAATCTCTGTGGGATGATGTGCATAATCATCAATCACCCGGGCACCATTATAAAGTCCTTTTTGTTCAAACCGGCGCTTTGTTCCAAAAAATGCATCAAAGCCTTTTTGCACATCTTCGGGCAAAACGGCTAACAGGTCAGCCGTGGCAATGACAGCCAAAGCATTTTTAACATTATGCGGACCGGGAACGGAGAGCTTTGCCGACATATAAAATTCGCCGTTTTTCAGCACGGTAAAGGCAGCGCAGCCGGATTCGTCATAGCTGACATCCTCAGCGTAGAAATCGGCGTTTGTATCCTCGGTTGAGAAAGTAATGACGGTTCGGTTTACACCGTTTACAGCTAACAGTGCATTCTTATCGTCACCGTTTACGATGATGGCACCGTCTTCCGGCGTTTTTTCTGCAAAAGCGTGAAAACAGTCAATAATATCGTTAATATCTTTAAAATAGTCCAAATGGTCTTCTTCAACATTTAGAATTAGGCTGATTTTCGGGAAGAATTTTAAGAAACTGCCGCAATATTCACAAGCTTCCGTCACAAGATATTCCTGTGCACCAAGGCGCATGTTGCTGGCGATGGAAGGAAGAATGCCACCAACTAAAATGGTAGGATTCAGATTTGCTTCTAACAACACCTGAGAGAGCATGGACGTTGTGGTGGTTTTACCGTGGGTGCCGCTGACGGCAATGGGTGTGCTGTATCGTTTCATAATGGCACCCAATAGAACCGCTCGTTCCACAACGGGAACACCCAGGGTTTTCGCATGCATAAGCTCAGGGTTATCCTGAGAGATGGCGGCGGTATAAACAACCGCAGAAGGATTTCCGACGTTTTGGGGATTGTGACCAACGGCAACGGGGATTCCTTGGTTAATTAGCTTTTGCACAGCAGAGCTATCTTTAAAATCTGAGCCGGTTACAGAAAAACCGTCTGATTGTAAAATGACCGCCAGTGCACTCATGCTGATGCCGCCAATGCCGATCATGTGAATCGGCTTTTGTTTATCTAAAATTTCTAAGTTGAATTGTTCCATCTTCAAAGCTCCCTGTCAAAAGGTAATATATAACATTATTATATTACATTTTATAAAAAATTAAAAGCACTTTTTTTGAATTTATGTATATTTCTGCGATGGAAGTGAAAAATAAGGATACATTTAAGGCAAAGGAGCAGACAAATGCAGATAACAGATATCAGAATCAGAAAAATAAATTTAGATTCCAAAATGAAAGCGGTGGTTTCCGTTACCTTTGATAACTCTTTGGTGATTCACGACATTAAGGTGATTGAGGGAACGGACAAGCTGTTTATCGCTATGCCCAGCCGCAAAACGCCGGAGGGGGAATTTAAGGATATTGCACACCCCATTAACATGGATATGCGTGATAATTTAGAAAAAAATATTTTAGAAAAATATCAGTCCGCGTTGGTTGCTGAATCAGAAGACCTGCCGTCTTAAAGAACCTGATACGCAAAGCGAGGTAATGATATGATTTTAAAAACAAGCCTAAAAGAAAATATGGCGATATTAGACAGCATCTTGCCGGTGGGGAAAAGTCAAGATTTACTGGTCAGAAATTTCAACTTGGGCGGACGGACAGCAAGAGTCTATTATTTAGACGGCTTTTTAAATGATGTGGTCATGGAACGCATGGTCAGCCGCCTGTTTGAAATCACCCCGGAGCAAATAGAACAGACGAAAGACCTGAGAGATTTTGTAGATAAATTTATCACCTACACCGAGGTGGATATTTACACCAAGACAGATGATGTTATTTTGCAAATTCTATCGGGTAAAAGCGTTTTTTTAGTTGATGGCTTAGAGGGTGCACTGGCGGTAGACCTTCGTGAATATCCGGCACGAAGCGTGAATGAACCAGAAAAAGAACGGGTTTTGCGAGGCTCACGGGACGGGTTTGTAGAGACAATTATCTGGAATGCGGCGCTCATTCGCAGGCGCATCCGTGACCCGAAGCTGGTGGTAGAAATCATCCATGTGGGGGAGCGTTCTAAAACCGATGTCGCCATTGTATACATTGAAGATTTGGTGAAGCAGGACGAGCTTTCCATCATCAAAAGCAAACTAAACGGCATTAAGGTGCAGTCTTTAACCATGAACATGGAAAGCTTGACAGAATGCTTGGTTAAAAAGCGCTGGTATAATCCCTTTCCAAAGGTTCGGTATACGGAACGACCCGACTCGGCGGCCGCAGCAATTTTAGAGGGTGATATCATTGTTTTGGTGGATAACGCACCACAAGCAATGATTATGCCAACCACAATTTTCAGTTTTATGGAAGAGCCCAACGACTATTACTATCCACCGTTGGTGGGAAGCTACATCCGTTTTATCCGGACGGCGGTATTTTTGGTGACGCTGGTGCTGTCGCCGCTTTGGTATTTGGCAGTGGAGTACATTGATAAGCTGCCGCCGGCACTTTCCTTTTTAAATATCTCAGAGCCTGCCATGGTGCCTGTTATCATTCAGCTACTCCTATTAGAAGGAGCCATTGATGTCCTGCGGCTTGCTTCGGTGAATACACCGAATATGCTGGGAAACTCGCTGAGTATTATCGGTGCACTTTTGCTGGGTGAGTTTGCAGTTAAATCAGGGTGGCTGGTGCCTGACACAATTTTATACATGTCCTTTATTGCCATTGCAAGCTTTACCCAGCCCAGTATTGAATTGGGCTATGCCTTTAAATTTATGCGGGGAATTCTTTTAATCCTCACATTTTTCTTTAAGATTTGGGGCTTTATTGGCGGATTGGTTTTGATACTGCTTTTGGTGGCAAGCAACAAAACTGTTACCGGCAAAGGATATTTATACCCCTTGATTCCTTTTAACTGGAAGGCAATGAAGGCACATTTATATCGCCGTAAGCTGAGAGTAAAATAAGCATAAAAAAAGCTCATTTTAAAAATGAGCTTTTTTTATGCTTATTTTTTTCTTTTTAAAATCAGTTGTTTTAAATGGGAAAAATCGCTGTTGCGAATGGTATCTGCCGACAGGGAAACCGAGGCGCCGCATAGACAGCATTCTAATACCAAATCATTTTCGCGAACTTCTACATCAATCATGTTGGAACCGCATTCGCAGTAAAGATTTTCATTGTCAGACAGTTCCTGAATTTTATCCAGTGCTTTTAGCATGGTAACACCGTTTTTGCCGGTGTGTTCTAAACCGCAGGCAGTAATGACTTCTTCAATATACTGCTCGTTGCGAACAACGGCACCCCGAACGGCATCGTTTCTGCCGATAAACACAAGACCAACAGCCACATTCGGGCAGACAAATTCTGTGCAGTCTTTTTTGGCGAGAGACTGAAAGGGGAGAGAAAATTTATGGGTCTCATCGCAAACCAAACAGTCAATCGAAACAATAAAATTATTTTTATTTTCCGGAATCATAATCAGGTTAGACTGACCGCAGGAGCATTCAATTCGCACGCCCTTTTCGCCGGAAAGCTCAAACATAGAAAAGCTGCCAAAAGCAATCTCTCCACAACTGGGGCATCGGTAAGCAGCCGTTCTGTCAAAGTTAATAATCATGTTTTTTCCTCACTCATTTATTCTAATCCACTACTAATCATACTACAAATTAAGCGAAAAGTAAAGACTATAATCAAAAAAAGAGCCATGGCTTATGCCATGACTCTTTTACATGCTATCTTTATCTTTTTGCTAATTTCTTTTTCTTGCGGTTAGCCTGGATATTTTTCATGCCTACCCAGATAGGACCTGCAAGCAGTAGAGAAGAATAGGTACCGGCTAACAGTCCAACCATCAGAGGAATGGTGAACTGACGGATGGAGGTCACGCCGAAGATAAACAGCATGATAACCGGTAGCAGTGTTGTAATGGTGGTGTTAATGGAACGGGTCAAGGTCTGCTTAATGCTCATGTTAACAGTTTCAGCAAAGGGAGCCCGTTTGTTCTTAGCATAGTTTTCACGAATGCGGTCAAACACAACGATGGTGTTATTGATAGAATAACCAACAATGGTTAAGATTGCCGCAATGAAGTTTGAGTTAATGGGAATCCGGAAGATAACGTACACTGCCAGCATGATTAACACGTCATGCAATAAGCAGATAACGGCAGCAATACCGGTTCTCATTTCAAAACGGATGGTGATGTAAATGAGCATCAAAACGGCAGCGATTAAAGTTGCGGTTAAAGCCTGGGTTTTCAGTTCGTTACCAACGCTTGCATCAACGTTGTCAACCTGCAGAATAGCTTCTTCACCCAGTTCGTATTTCTCTAAAATAGCAGCCTGCAGTTTGTCGCGGTCTTCAGTACCGATGGGGGTTGTTTTAATAACAACCTGTGTTCCGTCAGACTTTTGAACGGTGGGGTTAACGCCATCGGGTGTATTTTCGACGATGTGCTTTGACAGCTCATCTAAGTTAACATCCTTGCCCATTTCAACGTACATAGTCATACCGCCGGCAAAGTCAACGTCTTGTGCAAAACCGCCGTAAACGCCGAACATAATAGCACCGATTAAGATGATGACCAAAGAGATGGGCGCGAAAATTTTAAACTTTTCTACAATTTTAAACATTTTCGTTCCCCCTTTTCACGCCGTAAAGGCTCAGATTCGTAATTTTTAAACCAACCAATTGCTTCAGCAGGAACTTGGTAATGACAATTGCGCTGAACATGCTGACAATGGTACCGATAGCCAGGGTGATTGCAAAGCCTTGAATCGGACCGGTGCCGAAGTAATACAGCACAACGGCAGCAATCAGTGTGGTCACGTTTGCATCTAAAATTGCAATAAATGCACGGTTAAAGCCGGATTCAACTGAAGTTTTAACGGTTTTGCCAAGTGCCAGCTCTTCTTTCATTCTGGCAAAGATAATAACGTTTGCATCAACTGCCATACCCACTGACAGAATGATACCGGCAATACCCGGCAGGCTTAAGTTCACTCTGAACCAAGACATGATAAAGGCAACGATTGCAATGTAGGCAATCAGTGCAATGTCTGCCATCAGACCGGGCAGGCGATAGCAAATGACCATGAATACCAAAATTAACAGAATACCGATACCTGCTGCAAATAAGCTGGTTTCCAGTGCGCGCTCACCCAGAGTAGGTCCAACGCTTCTGAGCTCAACGTCTTTAATTGAGAAGGGCAGGTTACCGGAATTAATTAAGGTTGCCAGCTCGCTTGTTTCGCTGCGGTCAGTAAAACCACCGGAAATTACACAGGTGTTTGAGTTGATGGTCTGGCTGACTGAGGGCTGACTGATGACTTCTTCATCCAGCATAATGGCAATGTAATTGCTGCCCTCAGCTTTAGCGGCGGCGGCAGCAGTTGCTTTGGCAAACTTAGAAACACCGCTGTCGTTTAACTGGAGCTGAACATAATGCTGGTCGCTGCCATTTTCACTAACCTGACCAAAGGCTGCGGTAGCACTTGCTACGTCAGTACCCTCCAGTACGACGTTGCCATCGGCATCCCGGAAAGTCAGCTTTGCAGTTTGACCCAAGGTCTGAACGGCTTCTTCAGGGTTCTGAATTGCCGGAATTTCAACGCGAACCTTCTTTTCACCCTGACGGGTAACGGTTGCTTCATTGTAACCTAATGCATCAAGACGTTTTCTTAATACATTTTTAACGGATTCCATATCAGAATCCAATGCTGTTTCTGTCTGTGCCTCATAGGTAATAACCGAACCGCCAACAAGATCTAAGCCTTGTCTGATGCCGTTTTCTTCATCCAAAGCGGACGGATAACTTACGTGCCAACCGAACATTTGAATGTTAAAGCCGAACAGGGCGATATACGCACCTAAGGCAATGACTAGGAACGCAATCACAAGTTTTGTGATGCTTTTGCCCATAATTGTCTCCTCCTTTGTGAAATCACATAAGGCTATTATAATATATTTGCTAATAGATAGTCAACTAAAATCTTAAATTTTAATGAATTTGTAAAGATTTTCTATCTTTTTTTATATAAATTAGAAAAAAGTCATGAAAAACAGTAAATAAATGTTGCACTGCAAATAAAAAAATGATATAATATGATAGAATGTCTATAGTGTGCTTATTTAGCACAAAACTTACGTTTTAAAGGATTTAAAAGGGTTTATTTATGAAAAACGAATGCAAAAATTTACCGGAAGAAGCTTCCTACTATGCCGGTCGGTATGATGTTATCATTGTCGGCGGCGGTCACGCCGGCTGTGAGGCGGCGCTAGCCTGCGCCCGCTTAGGCGTTCAAACGGCTATGTTTGCCATTAATTTGGATTCTGTTGCTAATATGCCCTGTAATCCATCCATCGGCGGCACGGCTAAGGGTCATTTGGTGCGGGAGATTGATGCACTGGGCGGCGAAATGGGCAAAGCGGCAGACCGGACCTTTTTGCAATCCCGCATTTTAAATCGCGGCAAAGGCCCTGCGGTATATTCCCTTCGCGTGCAGTCTGACAGACGTGCCTACCAGATTGACATGAAGCATACTCTGGAAAAAACGGAACATTTAGACGTTAAGCAGGCTGAAATTGTCGGGCTTCACTTAGATGGCGGCAAGGTCTGCGGCGTTACTACTCATACCGGTGCCTACTATGAGGCTTCCTGCGTGATTTTAGCTACCGGAACGTTTTTAAAAGGTAAAATCATTATTGGCGATGTATCCTACAGTGGCGGACCGGACGGCTTGTTTCCGGCAGACAGATTGTCTGATAGCTTAGCCTCTTGCGGCGTGGTTTTGCGCAGGTTTAAAACCGGTACGCCGGCACGCGTCAGCCGGAGCAGCATTGATTTTTCAAAAATGGAAGAGCAAAAAGGCGATGACCCTATTACGCCCTTTTCCTTTGAAACGGAAGAGCCCGGGGAGAATAAGGTCAGCTGTTTTTTGACATATACCAATGAAAAAACCCATCAGGTGATTCGTGATAATCTGCATCGCTCGCCCTTGTTTGGCGGCAAAATTGAGGGCGTTGGTCCCCGGTATTGCCCGTCTATTGAGGATAAGGTGGTGCGGTTTGCTGATAAAAGTAGGCATCAGCTATTTATTGAACCCATGGGCATGCAGACGGAAGAAATGTATGTGCAGGGGCTATCAAGCAGCTTGCCGGAGGATGTGCAGCTTGAAATGATTCGCACCATCAGCGGCCTTGAGAACGTTAAAATGATGCGAACGGCTTATGCTATTGAATATGACTGCGTGGACCCGACGGAGCTTTTGCCGACCTTGGAATTTAAGAAAATAAAAGGTCTTTTCGGTGCTGGTCAGTTTAACGGCAGCTCTGGCTATGAAGAGGCGGCAGCCCAAGGTCTTATGGCGGGAATCAATGCCGCTATGCAGATTCAGGGCAAAGAGCCTTTTGTGCTGGACCGTTCAGAGAGCTATATCGGCACTTTAATTGATGATTTGGTTACGAAGGGAACACCGGAGCCTTACCGCATGATGACCTCTCGTTCAGAGTACAGACTCCTGCTCAGGCAGGATAATGCAGATTTGCGCTTGACGGAAAAGGGCTATAAAATAGGCTTAATCAGCGAAGAACGGTATCAGCGTTTTCTGGCTAAACGTGATGCAATAGAAAAGGAAATCAAGCGTCTTTCGGAGACTGTGATTCCACCGTCAGAAGCCGTTCGTGCCTTTTTAAAAGAACATAACTCGGCGGATATTCATACAGGCATTCGGCTGTCTGAGTTATTGCGGCGTCCTGAATTTTCTTATGAATTGCTTGCACCCTTAGACCCTGAGAGGTCATCCCTTTCGCGGGCAGAAGCAGAGCAGGCAGAGATTCAAATTAAATATGAAGGCTATATTAACAGACAAATGCGGCAGGTAGATGCCTTTCGTAAAATGGAGGACAAGCTCTTGCCGGAGGATATTGATTACACAAATATTGACGGGCTGCGCTTAGAAGCCAGGCAGAAGCTTGATAAAATCCGCCCTCGGTCTTTGGGGCAGGCAAGCCGTATTTCTGGTGTAAGTCCGGCGGATGTTTCGGTGCTTTTGATTTATTTAGAACAACATAAATCTTTATAAACTGATAAAGAAGGTAGATTATGAGTACAGTAAAAAGTATGACCGGCTTCGGTCGCTGTGAGTGCATTGATGCACAAAAGAAAATGGTTATTGACTTGCGTAGTGTCAATCATCGGTATTGCGATATTAACGTAAAACTGCCTAGAATGTATATGTACTTAGAGGATAAAATCAAAGAGTATGTGGGCAAGCGTGTTCGTCGCGGTAAGATTGATGTATCGTTATATTTTGAAAGCTACGTCAGCCAGAACAAAGCGATTTCGCTGGATAAGGACCTTTTAAAAAATTATTATGAGGTTTTGACGGAAATTCGCGAAACCTGTAATATCCGCTATGAAATCGGTCTTTCCGACCTGACGCGTTTTTCTGAAATTTTTATCGCCCGTCAGGAAGAGGAAGACCAGGAAGCCGTTTGGCAGATGGTTTTAGAGTGCCTTACAAAAGCTGTGGATGATTTTGAAGCTATGCGCAAGCGGGAAGGAAAGCGCATGGTAGAAGATTTGCGCCTTCGCGCATCTAATGTGCTTTCAGATTTGGAGAAGGTTGAGGTGCTGGCAGACAAAATGGCAGATGGTTATGCACAGCGCCTGCGTGAACGTATGAAAGAGCTTTTAGAGGATGTTCCTGTAGATGAACCCCGGTTTTTAACAGAGGTTGCCTTAATGGCAGACAGAGTTTGCGTCAGCGAGGAAACCGTTCGACTGCGGAGCCACTTTCATGAACTGGAAAACATTTTAGGCGAAGCAGAAGGCATTGGCAGAAAGCTGGACTTTTTAGTGCAGGAAATGAACCGTGAGGTTAACACCATTGGTTCTAAGGCGAATGATTTACAGATTTCTAAGCTGGTTGTGAACATGAAGGCAGAAATCGAAAAATTAAGAGAACAAATTCAGAATATTGAATAAAAGAGGGAACAGCCATGAAACTTATTAACATTGGATTTGGCAACATTGTATCTTCAGAGCGCTTAGTTGCCGTTGTTTCTCCTGAGTCTGCACCCATTAAGCGCATGGTGCAGGAGGCAAGAGAGAGAAGTATGCTAATTGATGCAACTTACGGTCGCCGTACCCGTGCGGTTATTATTATGGATAGCGACCATATCGTGCTGTCAGCCTTGCAGCCGACCACTGTTGCAAATCGCTTACATGACAATGGTGACGTGCTGCTTGAGGAGGAAGAGGAAGATGAAGAATAAAGGTCTTTTATTAGTGGTTTCCGGTCCTTCCGGCGCTGGTAAGGGAACGGTTTGCAAAGCACTGATGGACAAGCATCCTGAGGTTTGTATGTCTGTTTCAGCAACCACCCGAAAGCCCCGCCCGGGTGAGGCAGATGGTGTGAACTACTACTTTTTGGAAGAAAATCAGTTTCGCTTAATGATTGAAAATCATGAGTTTATTGAATGGGCATGCTTCTGCCAGAATTATTACGGCACACCAAAGAAAAAGGTGGAAGACCTTTTGGCAGAGGGCAAGGATGTGATTTTGGAAATTGAAGTGCAGGGTGCCATACAGGTAAAGAGCAAGTTTCCTGAAGCTGTTTTCATTTTTGTTATGCCCCCCTCTTTAGATGAACTCAGAAAGCGCTTGTCCGGCAGAGGGACAGAAACCCCTGAGGTGGTGGAAGAGCGTTTGAAAACCGCCCTGTGGGAATGCTCGAATATGGAAAAATATAATTACATATTAATAAATGATGATGTAAATGATGCGGCTGACCGTTTTGCGGCGATTATTCAAGCTGAAAAAATGAGAATCGAACGGAACGGGCAGTGGATTCAAGATATATGTAAAGCAAAAGAAAGGACTGATATTTTATGATGCTGTATCCTTCTATTATGGATTTGATGGAAAAGGCAGGCAACCGTTATTCTTTGGTGATTGCAGCTTCTAAGCGTGCAAGAGACATTTTGGAGGACGCAAAAGACGAAATGGCAAACATTGACGGTGCAAGAAGCATTACCAAAGCAGTGGAAGAAATTGCTGAAGGTGAAATTTTAATTGTGAATGAAACAAAAGAGCAGGAGCTGGAGCGCGAGGCTGAATACCAGGCAAAGGTTGATGCTTTGGAAGCTGCTGAGCAAAAGCAGGCAGAAGAAGCGTTAAAAGCTACTGAACCAACTGAAGCAGAATAAGGGTGAGAGTTCTTTGAATATCGGAATTGTATCACTGGGGTGTGCAAAAAATCTGGTTGACACAGAGGTTATGCTGGGCTTTTAGACGGCGACGGTCACAAAATTGTGGCAGATCCGCAGGAAGCAGATGTGATTATTGTTAATACCTGTGCTTTCATTGACTCGGCGAAGGAGGAATCCATACAGACGATTTTAGAGATGGCAGCTTATAAAGAAGACCGCTGTCAGCTTTTAATTGTCTGCGGTTGCTTAGCTGAGCGGTATCGTGATGAAATTCTTCGGGAACTACCGGAGGTAGATGCTGTGGTGGGCACCGGCGATTATGCCAAAATCGCCGATGTTGTCCGTCAGGCAAATCTGGGCGAGCAGGTGGTTTTATATGGTCACATGAATGAACCCCTAGCAGAAGAGAATCGTATGCTGGCAACGCCGGGTTATATGGCATATTGTAAAATTGCCGATGGCTGTGATAATCTATGCACTTATTGCATCATTCCCCAGCTTCGGGGCAGTTACCGCAGCCGCCGGATGGAGGATATTGTTTCTGAAGCTGAAAGATTAGCAGAGGGTGGCGTTCGTGAACTTATTATTATTGCGCAGGACACATCCCGTTACGGTATTGACCTGTACGGTGCATATATGCTGCCGGAGCTTTTAAGGCGCCTTTGTGCCATAGAAAAGCTTCATTGGGTGCGGGTTTTATATTTGTATCCCGAAATGATTACAGATGAGCTGATTGATGTTTTTGCAAGGGAAGAAAAGCTTGTTAAATACATGGATATTCCCATTCAGCATGCAGACAGTCAGGTTCTTAGACGTATGGGCAGACACCTGAATCATGAGGATTTGACTACGCTGATTAAAAAGCTGAGAAGCCGTGTGCCTGGTATTGTGCTTCGTACAACGGTGATTGCCGGTTTTCCGGGAGAAACAGAGGAGCAGTTTGAAACCCTGCTTTCCTTTGTCTGCGATATGCGGTTTGACCGTTTGGGTGCTTTTGCCTATTCTCAGGAGGACGGCACACCGGCGGCGAAGCTGCCTGACCAGTTATCAGAAGACATTAAAAATGAAAGAGCCGGTAAAGTTTTAGCTGTGCAAGAGGAGATTTCACTCTCTTTGCAGATGGATAAAATCGGCACCCTCATGGAGGTTTTGGTTGAGGGCTATGAGGAGGAGAGCCTGATGTATTTCGGGCGTTCTGCCGGCGATGCACCGGAGGTAGATAACACCGTGTATTTTGCTTCAGAGGATGAGCATGCGCCGGGGGATTTTGTGATGGTTAAAATTCTCAATGCCGACACCTATGAACTGGTAGGGAGCGCAGTCTTAGAGTAGAAAGGAGCCATGGGTATGAATACCCCGAATAAATTAACACTTTTGCGTGTGGTGATGGTGCCACTGTTTATGGTTTTTATGATGTATGAATGGTTTCCGCAGAGCCGTTTGGTTGCGACAGCCGTTTTTGTGCTGGCATTTGCAACTGATTGGCTTGATGGCTACCTTGCCAGAAAAAACAATCAGGTGACCAATTTCGGAAAAATTATGGATCCTTTAGCAGATAAAATGCTGACAACGGCGGCGCTGGTTTGCCTAAATGCAGCCGGAGATGTTTCAGCCTGGGTTACCGTGATTATTTTAGCCCGGGAATTTATTGTATCCGGGGTGCGGATTGCAGCAGCTTCTGAGGGCAATGTGATTGCCGCAAGCATCTGGGGCAAGATTAAAACCATGTGGCAGTTTATTGCGCTGACACTGATTCTTTGCTTCGGTAAGAATGTTTTTACCGATATTGGAATTTGGTTGGCTGCCGTTTTGACAATTGTGTCCGGTGTGGATTATTTAGTTAAGAATGCAAAGTTTTTATCTATGAAATAATTTTATTCATATTCTACGGTAAAGAAAGGGAAAGATGACAATGGAAAGATATTATCAACCCGACATAGAATGTGCTTCCCGTGAGCAGATTCGTGCCTGGCAAAGTGAACGTTTAGTGGCGCAGGTTGCACATGTTTATAAAAACGTTCCGTACTATCGGAATTTGATGGATGAAAAGGGTGTAACACCGGCAGATATTCAGTCGGTTGATGATTTACATAAGCTTCCGTTTTTAACCAAGAATGACTTGCGTGAAGCCTATCCTTATGGACTTTTGGCAATGCCTCTTTCAGATTGTGTCCGTATTCAGTCCACCAGCGGAACAACGGGAAAACGCGTTGTGGCGTTTTACACTCAGCATGACCTTGACCTTTGGGAAGAATGCTGTGCCCGTGCCCTGATGGCTGCCGGTGCAACCAATGAAGATGTGGTGCAGGTTTGCTACGGCTATGGGTTGTTTACAGGCGGTCCCGGTTTAAATGGCGGTTCTCACAAGGTGGGTTCTTTAACCCTGCCTATGTCCTCCGGTAATACAGACCGTCAGCTACAGTTTATGTGTGATTTAGGCGCAACGGTTCTTTGCTGTACCCCCTCTTATGCAGCCTATCTTGCTGAGAGCATTCATGAACAGGGCCTGCGTGACCAGATTCAGTTAAAAAGCGGTATTTTCGGAGCAGAAGCCTGGAGCGAGGCAATGCGCCGTGATATTCAGGAAAAACTGGGCATTAAAGCCTATGATATTTATGGATTAACGGAAATTTCCGGTCCCGGCGTTGCGTTTGAATGTAGCGCACAGACCGGTATGCATATTAATGAAGACCATTTTATTGCTGAAATTATTGACCCCGAAACCGGTGAGGTTCTGCCGGATGGTGAAAAGGGTGAGCTGGTATTTACAACCATTACCAAGCAGGCATTTCCCATGATGCGTTACCGTACCCGTGATATCTGTATTTTAACCCGCGAAAAATGTTCCTGTGGCAGAACTCATGTTAAAATGTGTAAACCCATGGGCAGAAGCGATGATATGCTGATTGTTAAGGGTGTTAATGTATTCCCGTCGCAGATTGAGTCTGTTTTAATTGCCAAGGGTTATCCTGCAAACTATCAAATTATTGTAAGTCGTGAAAACAACAGCGATAAGCTTGAGGTTCAGGTGGAAATGACGCCGGAAATGTTCTCTGACACGGTTCGTGAAATTGCAACAAAAGAAAAGGAACTCATTGATGCCTTAAAAGCCATGCTGGGTATTTATGCAAAGGTTCAGCTTGTTGCGCCTAAAACAATTACCCGCAGCGAAGGCAAGGCAGTTCGTGTTATTGATAAGAGAAATCTATACGATAATTAATTGGGAAAAAGTTCTTGACAAAAATGTTTTTGTCATATATAATTATACTGTTATATCATGCTTTGTGATATAAGTATCCTTGCCCTTAGCAAAAGCTATGGGCCTAAGTCCAGAAGGAGGTGAAAAAGATGATTGAAGTAATCAACAAGTACGAAACCATTTTTGTAATCGATGCTTCTTTAGAAGAAGAAAAGATTCAGGCTTTGGTTGAAAAGTTCAAATCATTAATTTCTGACGCAGGTGAAATTGAATCTGTTGATGAATGGGGTAAGCGCAGACTGGCGTATCCGATTAATGATTTAACCGAAGGCTACTATGTGTTGATTCAGTTCAGCGCCAAACCGGATTTTCCGCAGGAGCTTGAAAGAATCTACCGGATTACCGATGGCATTTTACGTGACATTGTAATCAAAAAGGAAGAAAAAAGAAAGATCAGCAAATAACAAAAGGAAACTTTTCGTATGCGGAAAGGATGAGGAAGCATGAATAAAGTCGTTTTAGTGGGAAGACTTGCTCGCGACCCGGAACTTCGGACAACCCAGTCCGGAACAGCTGTGGTTAGCTTTACAGTTGCCTGTGACAGACGTTTTGCCCGTCAGGGTGAAGAGCGTCAGGCAGATTTTATCAACTGTGTTGCCTGGAATAAAACCGCTGAATTTGTTAGCCGCTACTTTACCAAGGGTATGCGTATCGCATTAGATGGTCGCATTCAGACCCGGTCTTATGATGACCAGAATGGTAACAAACGGTACATTACAGAGGTTGTTGCAGAGGATGTTGAGTTTGCCCAAAGCAAAAATGAAAGCGGTGCTGGTGGCTATCAGGCAGATGCTCCGGCATATTCAGCGCCTCAGGCACCTGTAACGCCGCAGGCTCCGTCAGCTGATATTGACGGCTTTATGCCTGTTGAAGAGGAAGATTTACCCTTTTAATGTTTAGCGGAAGATTACCGGAAGGAGGCGTTTTACATGGCAGAAAGACCCATGAGATCCAGAAAGGCTAAGAAAAAAGTTTGTGCCTTTTGTCAGGATAAGATTGACTATATTGATTACAAAGATACAGCAAAGCTGAGACGTTTTGTATCTGAGCGTGCCAAGATTCTTCCCAGAAGAATTACCGGTACCTGTGCAAAGCATCAAAGACAGCTTACAGAGGCTATCAAGCGTGCAAGACATATCGCACTGCTGCCCTTTACCTCTGAATAGAATGAAGTTAAAAACCTCGGACGAAAGTCCGGGGTTTTTTGTGTCATGTTCTGTTGACACATTTTTGCAAATAGAAAGAGTCTTTAGCAAAACCAAATCATTTTGCTAAAGACTCTTTCTTTGCTTTCATTTACTTTCATGTTTATGCAAACAGGGTAATAAACCAATCTACAATAGTGCTGCCGAAAATCATAATAATCCCAGCGGTTACAACCCCGAGGGCGATAGATGGAAATGCATCCTTAAGACGCATATTCATCAGTGCTGCAAGCAGCGCACCGGTCCATGCACCGGTGCCGGGCAGAGGAATGGCAACAAAAAGATACAAACCGCCAACCTTATATTTTGTAATCTTATGGGAATTTTTTCTGACCTTGTTTTCCAACCAGTTTCCGATGGGCCGCAGGAACTTTACTTTTAAAAAGAAGTCCACAATGGGTCTGGCACATAGAATGATAAAGGGGATAGGCAGAAGATTGCCTATGACTGCCAGGGAAAATGTAACCCAGGGGTTCATGTTGAAAAATACGCCCAAAGGAATGGCACCGCGCAGTTCAACAATGGGTAGCATAGAAACGATGAAAACAACTAATTCATTTGAAATGCCAAGAGTTTGCAAGAAAGCACGGATTGTTTCTAACATGTCGTTCCTCCTAACTTTATAATCGAATAATTTCGATGCCCGCAATCGCGTCAGCGATTAGCTTCTCAACATCCAGTTTTTGTTCTGATTCTATAATCCGCTCCAGCTTTGGCTTGGTATTAGGATGCTTCGGCGTAAAGATGGTGCAGCAATCCTCATAGGGGAGAATGGATGTTTCAAAAGTGCCGATTTGGCGAGCAATGGTAACAATTTCTTCTTTATCCATGCCAATCACGGGGCGAAACACCGGAAGCTGACGAACAGCCTGATTGGTAACCGTTAAAGCCTCAACGGTTTGGCTTGCCACCTGACCGATGCTTTCACCGGTAATCAGAGCTTTTGCGCCGGTTTTTAAAGCAACCTCTTCTGCAATGCGCATCATTAGGCGACGCATAATAATGGTCAGCTGCTCAGCAGGACAGTACTTTTTGATTGCAAGCTGAGCCTCGGTAAAGGGCACAACATGAACATCTAAACGAGGGGCATATTCAGCCAAGATTTTACCTAATGTTAATACCTTTTCCTTGGCGCGTTCACCGGTATAGGGATAAGAGAAAAAGTGAACGGCGTTTAATTTAACACCGCGCTTGGCGGTCATATAGCCTGCAACAGGACTGTCAATGCCGCCGGAGAGAAGCAGGGTTGCCTTAGAGTTAGAGCCTACCGGCATGCCGCCTGCACCTTTCACACGACCGCAATATACATAGGCATATTCCTCCCGAACTTCAACCATGACGGTTTCTTCAGGGTGGTTCACATCTACCGTCAGATGGGGAAACGCATCGTGCAAGTAGCCACCAACCTCACGGCAAATTTCGGGCGAGGTCATGGGGAACTTTTTGTCAGCACGCTTAGCCTCCACCTTAAAAGAGTGAATCCGGTTTAAAACAGGCGCCAGCACCTCTGCAGCACCTTTTTGCATGCCCTCAAGGTCCTTCGGCAGACAATAAGCACGGGTGACGGACGTGATGCCGAACACCTTCGTCATGCGACGGATAATTTCATCAATTAACGCTGCGTCCTCCGGCTCAACATATATGGTTGCCTGGGCGCGATGCACAGTGCCTTTAAAGTCCTTCGGCAGAGCATCCTTAATGTTTTTCACCAAGGCTTCTTCAAAAAAAGGACGGTTTAATCCCTTTAAAATAATTTCTCCGTATTTAATCAAAACAAGCTGTTTCACGTTGTTCCTCCATCACAGTTTTTTTACTTCATAAACAATGCGTTGACTTTGCTTATGTGGGCAATCTGATGTATAACCGTCATATGTGGCAACGACGGTTAATCCCGCATTTTTAAGTGCGTTTTTCAGCTCCTCGTCAGAATAGGCACGCTGGATGTGCACTTCATCAACTCGACGGTATAAGCCGGAATCTTCTAAACAGAAGAAGGTGAGATACAGATTGCACAGCCGGCTTTTTGGGTCATATTCATTTTCCCAGTTATAGAAAATCTCGTCTGTTTCATATGCATAGGTCTGGCTGCCTAAAACAGAGGAAAATTTATATTCGGAATTGACATCAAAAATTAAAACACCACCGGGATTTAAGTAGTTTGCACAAAGGTGAAAGGTTTTGTGCAGTTTCTCCGGCTCTGTCAGGTAGTTGATACTGTCCAGTACGCAAACAATGGCATCTACGGTGCCGTAGAGCTCAAAATCATCCATAGGCTGATTTAAAAATAGAATATTTTCAGCGCCCGGTTTTTGCCGTGCAACCGAAAGCATATCCTCTGATAAATCAGCACCCAGCATTTCGTAGCCCTTAGAAGCTAAGGCCAGTGTCAGGGTGCCGGTGCCACAGGCAAGGTCTAATACAAGCCCGCTTTCCAGTCCGTGTTTTTTTAAAAGCGACTGAATAAAAGAAGCAATATTTTCATAGTCAACATCAAATGTGAGTGCATCATATAGCGGGGCAAAGCCCTGATAGCTGTTTGTCATGAATCTTCTCTTTTCTTTATTTTGTCCCAATATTGGCGAATGAGTTCCTCATTTTTATTTTGACCGCCAACATAATAGACTTTATCTTTAATTTTATCCGGCAGATATTGCTGGGAAACATAGTTATTTGGGTAGCTATGGGGGTATTCATAGGTGAGCCCCCGACCCATTTTTTGTGCGCCGGAATAGTGGGTGTCTTTTAAATGCATAGGCACGTCGCCGGTATCCATGCTTGCAATGTCTGCCATGGCAGCATCAATTGCACAAATGGCGGAATTACTTTTGGGTGCCGTTGCAAGTAAAATAGTAGCTTCAGCCAA
>JAFWAT010000030.1 GCA_017507525.1 Clostridia bacterium
AATAAAATTCTTGCCATAGGTTCCTGCATCGTTTAAGGCCTCAAACGCCATGCCGCCGGTTAACGCACCGTCACCAATCACAGCAACAGCACGGCGGTTTTCGCCAATTAAGTCAGAAGCTCGGGTCATGCCCAGCGCTGCAGAAATCGATGTTGACGAATGCCCCGTGTTATAGGCATCAAAAATGCTTTCGCTGCTTTTAGGAAAGCCGCTTAACCCTCCAAACTGACGAAGCGTTTCAAACTGATTACGCCGCCCGGTTAAAAGCTTGTGTACATATGACTGGTGTCCTACGTCCCAGATGATACTGTCGTTAGGTAGATCCAGTGTTTTAAATAATGCCAGTGTCAGTTCCACAACACCTAAGTTAGATGCCAAATGCCCCCCCGTTTTTGCAACAGACTCAATCAAATATTTTCGAATCTCTGCCGCCAAAACAGAAAGCTCTGAAAAACTTAACCCTTTAACATCCTGCGGACTTTGAATGTTATCCAAGAATTGGTACATATTCTTCACTCTTTACACCGAAATTTAGCTTCTGTTTCAAAACTATTTGACAATAAACCGATACTAGAATATCATATCATATTTTTAGCTTTTGGTAAAGAGGAAATGCTATTTTTCCTTGGCTTTTTTTAATTTTTTGTCTTTTTTTAAGATTTCGTACACACCCATGGCAAACAAAAAGATACCAAACAATCGTCTGAGCAGCTTTGCCTCCATAAAACCTGCTAAAATCGCACCGCCTACCGCCCCGAACAAACCGGTTAAAATAATTAATACCGCAACTTTAAAATTAACAGAACGGTTCTTAATGTGTACCCACAGCGAGATCGCCGCAGTGGGAATAAAATACAAAAGATTAATCCCCTGTGCCTCATGCTGACCAATGTTTAAAAAAATGGCCAGTGCAGGAATCAAAATTGTGCCGCCTCCAATTCCCATACCGCTGATGATG
The DNA here is from genome assembly GCA_017507525.1 of Clostridia bacterium. Lineage (GTDB taxonomy): Bacteria > Bacillota > Clostridia > UBA1381 > UBA9506 > UMGS755. The sequence goes on from JAFWAT010000030.1 coordinate 959, forward strand.
CCGGCACACAGTCCCGTTAAAACCGCAACAATCATCCCATCACCATCCTAACTGCAGCAATGAGCATAAAGGCGCCAAAAATTTTTCGAAGCACAGACCCCGAAAGCTTTTTTAACAATTTTGCACCGATAAAACCGCCTGCTACGCCACCTAAAGAAACCCAAAGTGCTACAGAATATGATAAATGGTTACGATAACCGTAAAAAAACAAGCTGACAATTGTAAAGCAAAGAATAATTAAAATGGCGGTCGCATGGGCTTTGTGTTCGTCCTGATCCAGAAATTCTTCTAAAAACGGTACAATCACTGTACCGCCTCCGCTTCCGAACAGACCGTTTAAAAAGCCGGCTGCAAGACCGCCAATTACAGATATAACTTTTTTATTTTTAAAAAAACGTTTCATACCGGCTCCCTTCTATACCGATGCCTGTCGGCACATGGTATTACAGAGCTAGTATTTGTAAAAAACCAACAAAATAAACCCTTTATGCTTCAATCTCATCCAAATTTAACTGCAAGAGCTTGGAAACGCCCTTTTCCTGCATGGTTACACCATAAATCACATCAGCGCTTTCCATAGTGCCTCGTCTATGTGTAACCAATATGAACTGCGTTTTGCGGCTAAAGCGTTTAATAAAATCAGCATAACGGTATACATTATTTTCATCCAACGCTGCTTCAATCTCGTCTAAGAAACAAAACGGCGTAGGCTTAATTCTAAGAATTGCAAACAGCAATGCAATGGCAGACAACGCGCGCTCACCGCCTGACAAAAGAGACAGACTTTGCAGCTTTTTACCCGGCGGCTGAACGTGAATACTGATACCGCACTCTAAAATATTCTCTTCATCTTCTAAAATAAGGTCTGCCCTGCCGCCACCAAACAGCTCAGAAAATGTGGATTTAAAGTGTTGGTTGATTTTTTCAAACTCTTCCCGGAACTGGCGCTTCATTACTGATTGCATTTCATCAATAATTTTAATCAAGTCCCGTTTTGCTTTGTGCAGGTCATCCCGCTGGTTGGTTAAAAACTCGTAACGCTCGCTCACAGACCGAAGCTCTTCAATGGCATCCACATTAACATTCCCCAGTTCGCGGATGCGGCCGCGCAATGAAGAAATCTTCTTAGAAATTTCACTGTCAGAACCCAAATCCTCTTCTTTAATCTTTTCTGCTTCTGAAAAGGTCATTTCGTACTCATCCCAAAGTCTAGAGATGGCAGCTTCAGACTCTGTTTCCAGCTTTTCAAGCTGCGCCTGCAGGCGATTGTATTCCGTTTTCAAATCATATGCCGTTTCTCGGGTAGACTTTGAATCGCCCTGTAAGGCCTTTAGCTGCTTTTCGCAATTCTGACGCTCCTGGGTAATATCGGCAATTTTCTTCTTAAACGCTAACATATCAGCAGAAAACGCTTCTTTTTGTTTTTCTTTCTCGGCAATTTCCCGCTTATGTTCTTCGTTTGTTTGTTCAATTTCCTTAATTTCGTCAGTTCTCAATGCTGTATGCGTCTCATTCTGGCTCATTTCCTGCCGAATTGCCTGAATTCTTTCACCGCTTGCCGTAATATCCTGCCGGCAAACCGTTATTTGGAATCCTTTTTCTAAAAGCTGGTCATTAATTTTTTGCTTCCGGTTAGAAAAGCTTTCAAGAGTTTCCTCAAGGGCATTAACCTCAGCACGTTTTTCCTGAATATCAGCCTCTGCCTTAGAAAGTTCCTCTGCTGCTTCCTGCCGTCTTACATCTAAAGAAGCCGCTTCAGTCTCTGTTTCTGCCATATCATTTTGAATGGTAGCAAGGGCGCTTCGCAAAGATTCTAAAAGAAGGTCATGGTGTTCCCGGTCACGAATCAAAAGTAGCAAAACTTCTTTATTCTCGGTATAAACCTCTTGGATTTTTGCCTGTTTCTCAGATAATTCTAAAATCCGGGCTTCCAGCGCTTCACGCTCCCGCAAAAGTTGCTTTAAGCTGCTATCCAGCTGTTTTAGTGCCTTTTCAAGGTCTTTGATTTCCTGTTCGCGATCTAAAAGCTGGTTGCCCTTTTGCTGAGAACCACCGGCCATGGAGCCACCGGGATAAAACGCCTCACCTTCTAAGGTCACCAAGCGCAAGCTCTGTTTAAACTTTCTTGAAATAGCAATGGCATGGTCAATTGTATCGATCACAGCCGTTTTTCCCAGCAGATTTTTGACTATGCCGCTATAGCGATCATCATAGCTCACAAGCTCAGACGCAATGCCAACAAAGCCCGGCTCCTGCCGAATCTTGCCGGTATCCATAAGGGAGCCGGATACTGCAGAAATAGGCATAAATGTCGCTCTGCCTGCGCCCAGTTGCTTTAAGCAGCTAATGACTTTCTTAGCATCTTCCTCTGTATCTACCACAATGTTTTGAAGGGCACCCCCAACAGCAACGCCAATTGCCGTGGCATAAGGCTTCTCCACGGAAATGAGTTTAGAAACCGGCCCATGAATGCCCACACGCGTCAGCATGCCGTTTTGGTGCTGCTTCATAATTTCTTTAACGCTTTTATAGTATCCTTCAAAGTTCTGCTCCATTTCCGAAAGCAGGTGGTGTCTGGTTTTCTTTTGATTAAAGGAATTCTGTAATTCCTGCTCCTTTTCCTGTTGTGCATTCAAACACTGCTGTAGCTCTTTTTCCTGTTCTAAAAGCTCATGAAGCTCCTTTTCCAGCTCTGCAACAAACTCTGATTTGCGTTGATGTTCCGCATCTAAGCTGCCGCCTTTTGTCTCCTGCTCACATAGCTCCTTTTCTCTTTGGGAATATACCTGCTTAAGTTCCTGCCGCCTAGTTTTTATATTCTGTTCTAACAGGGTTAAATTTGATAATTTAATCTTGCTTTCAGACACTTTTTCAAAAGCCTCAGCAATGGCGTTTTGCAGCAGTTCAATTTGTTCTGTCTGCACACCGGTTCCCTCGTCAAATTCTGACAGATTAGAAGCAAGCTCGTCCTTTTCTTTTTGTAGTAATGCTAAAGATGCCTGAAGACTCGAAAGCTTTTCTTCCTCGCGGTGCATGCTCTCTGTCAGTTCCTGCTTGGCAGCTGCCAGGCTTGCAACCTCGGCGAAAATGCGTTCTGTTAAGCGCAGATTGCCCTCAATGGTATTTTTTAATACCTCAATTTCCCGCACGCCAATCACGGCACCTTCTTCTGCAGATTTAAGTGCCGTTTCCTGCTGTGCCATTGCTTCTGCCAATTCTTCAAACCGCTGATAACAACGCTCCTGCTCACCTTCTGCCTGAGAAAGCTCCGCTTCTACCTTGGCAAGCTGCGCCCCTGCCGCCTCAATTTTCTCTTGTAAAACCACAGATTGTGTCTTACTTTTTTCCACAACACGCAAAACGCTGTTCACGTCAAAAATTTTAAGCTGGTCTTTTAAATTCAAATATTTTTTCGCCTTTTCCGCCTGCTGCGTCAGCGGACCAATCTGCGCCTCCAGTTCACCGATAATATCCGCCACGCGGTCAAGGTTTTCATCTGTGTGCTTTAACTTGCGCTCCGCCTCTTCCTTGCGGTAACGGTATTTGGAAATGCCTGCGGCTTCTTCAAAAATCTGGCGTCTGTCCTCTGATTTGTTAGACAGAATTTCATCAATTTTACCCTGACCAACCATAGAATATCCGTCACGCCCCAAACCGGTATCCATAAAGATTTCATGAATATCTTTCAATCGGCATGGGGTATCATTGATCAAATATTGGCTTTCACCGGAAGCAAAGACCTTTCTGGTGACTGAAACTTCGTCAAAATCTACATTAAAATGACGGTCATGATTATCTAATTTTAAAGTAACTTCAGCAAACCCAAGCCGCTTTCTGGTTTGGGTTCCGTTAAAGATAACATCTTCCATTTTGCTGCCGCGCAAGGTTTTTGCACTTTGCTCGCCAAGCACCCAGCGAACTGCATCAGAGATGTTACTCTTACCGCTGCCGTTGGGTCCTACAATTGCCGTAATTCCATCACTGAACGAAAGTTCAATAGTGTCAGCAAAAGACTTAAATCCTTGCATTTTCAGTCCCTTCAAATGCATGCCTCTACCTATACCTTTCTGATACCACAGTCGGTATCATTGTTTTGCAAAACAGAAAATACACCCCAATCCATGTTGCTGTCTTGCTCAATTGTAATCTTTTTTAGAGAAAATTCTCTGGTGAGCCTATCAATGTTGCTCCGTTTTTGTCCCACCAAAATGGAAACGTAACGGGGATTTGACTGTATGGTAACAGCCTGTCCGTAAAAAGGCGCAACCTGCTTTGCTAACCGATTATAGCAAACCTGCGACATAACCAGTTCACCAAACGCCGGGTGATACGGGCCGGCACAAATACTTTCCGGTTCCATATCAAGCAACCCCATACGAATCACATCAATGTTTTCACTTTGAAACATCTCATATAAAACGGCACATTGCTCCAGCGCTTCCTGCAAGCTGAGGGGAATATACCCCCCTGTCTCATAAAGTTCCTTAAGCTTGGTGCCACATAATACCAGCGTCGGATAAATCCGTACAGAGCGGGGGTGTAAGGAAATAAATGCTTCTGCCGTCATACAGGCTGTTTCAAAAGAATCCCCCGGCAGACCCAGCATCATCTGCAGACCCAGTTCAAAGCCGGCAGCTTGAATCATCTTCGCCGCCGCCACAGTTTTATCTGCCGTGTGACCCCGATGGCAACCAAATAGTACAGCATCGTTCATAGACTGTGCTCCAAGCTCTACCGTGGTTACCCCAAAGCGCTTGAGCCGCAAAAGTACCGCTTCGTTAATATAATCCGGTCGTGTTGAAAGCCGGATGCCATCAGCCCTGCCATCTAAAACAGCTTGATACGCCGGTTGCAAAAGCGCTTCCTGCTGTGGTGCCGGAATCCCCGTGAAGCTGCCGCCAAAAAAACCTATTTCTATGATATCGCCCGGTTCTTTTTCCCGGGTTCCGGCACGGATGATCGCTTCCGCTCGTTCCGGCGTCATTTCCTCTTTTTGTCCGGTTATGGCTTTTTGATTACAAAACAAACAATCCTGCGGGCAGCCCCAATGAGGGACAAAAATCGGGATTGTTTTATGCTTACCGGCCATGAGCGTCTCCTAATTTAGCAAGCGCATCACGCGCCGCCATTTGTTCGGCATTCTTTTTGCTGCTGCCCTCGCCTTGACCCATAACCTGATCATTCACCGAAAGATGCACAAAAAATACTTTACTGTGGTCAGGACCTGACTCACCAACCACATGATAGCAAATGTTCGCTAGTCCTTTTTTTTGCATCAATTCCTGAAAGGCTGTTTTATAATCTGTAAACGTTTTTCCCTTTACGGCTAAAAGGATGGTGTCATATAATTGCCCCAACAGCCATTCCCGCGTGACAGAAAAGCCGCCGTCTAGATAAATCGCCGCAATCAATGCTTCAAAAGCATCCGCTAAAATCGATGCCCGGGTTCTGCCACCGGATCTTTCTTCGCCCTTACCTAAGATAAGAAAATTTCCCAGTTCAATATTCATTGCACATTCCTGCAAGGAGCGTTCACACACAATGGTTGCCCGCGCTTTGGTTAAATCCCCTTCGGGAAGCTTTGTATAATTTTCAAAAAGATAATTGCTGACAATTAAGCTTAGCACCGAATCCCCCAAAAACTCCAACCGCTCATTATACAAAATGTTTTTGCTGCGATTTTCGTTTGCAAACGAGCTATGCGTCAGCGCCGTTTTAAGCAGGGATTGATCCGTAAATTTATAACCGATAATTTCTTCGAACTCTTTTAAGTGATTCATCATGACTCCTCATTCTGCCAATACATCATGAAAGTCCGAAAAGTTTCCGGATTTTCATGATACATTGATCCATATTCATTTAAAAGCCCCGCAGTGTGCGGGGCTTTTACTGCATTATAAATTTGCATTACATTTGAGCCTTAATGTACTCCACGACATCGCCGATCGTTTTCATGTTTTCAGCCTCACCGTCTGAAAATTCCATATCAAACTCCTCTTCAAGTGCCATAACCAGTTCTACAACGTCTAAAGAGTCTGCGCCCAGATCGTCAACGAAGGATGTATCCTTAGAAATTGATGCTTCGTCTACTCCCATTTGTTCCGCAATAACTTTTTTTACTTTTTCAAATTCCATTTTTTCACCTCCATAGAATAACGGTCTGAACCATCAGGACCATGAATATATCCTTTAACCTGATTCAATCAGGGTAAAAGCTCATTATAAAGCTTCTTCTGCCTCTATTACCTGTTCATTTTCTGCCTGAGACAGTAATGCTTCTTTAATCTTATCATTAACGCCAGCAGAAAGATATGTACTTGCAGCACAAACTGCATTGCAAATCGCCTTAGCGTCAGAGCTGCCGTGTGCTTTAAAGACAACACCGTCAACACCTAAAAGGGGAACGCCACCATACTCAGAATAATCCATCTTTGCCTTAATGGTTTTAAGACCCGGCTTCAAAATCATAGCCGCAAGTTTTGTAATAAAGCTTTTATAGAAAACGCCCTTGAGCATGGTAAAGAGTGCTGATGCAGTCCCTTCAATCAGTTTAATCACAACATTTCCCGTAAAACCGTCACACACAATGACATCCGCAGCGCCGTAAGGCACATCACGGGGTTCGATGTTACCAATGAAATTCAGAGGTGCTTCTTTTAACAGTGCATAGGTTTCCTTGGTCAAGCTGTTGCCTTTTGCTTCTTCGGCACCGATGTTTAAAAGGGCAACACGGGGATTTTTAATGCCCAAAACATTTTCTGCATAAATCGCACCCATATGTGCAAATTGCAACAAAAATTCAGGTCGGCAGTCGACATTTGCACCGGCATCTAAAATAACACCCACGTCTTTTACTGACGGCATGGGGGTTGTAAGCGCCGGGCGCTTAATGCCCTTCATGCGCCCTAAAATGCGGAAAGCACCTGCCAGATATGCCCCGGTATTACCTGCCGAGACCACCGCATCTGCCTCACCGTTTTTCACAAGCTGCAAAGCCACCACCAAGGAAGAATCTTTTTTCTTTCTGATCGCTTCAACAGGGGGCTCACCGGTTTCAATAACCTCACTTGCATGGCGAATGGTAATGCGACCTTCCGGAACGTTTTCCTGTGCCAAAAGCTCTTTAATTTTTGTTTCATCGCCAACCAAGATAATTTCATCAGAAATTTCAACTGATGCCTTGATGCATCCTTTCACAATTGCCTCCGGCGCATGATCACCGCCAAAAGCGTCCACAGCAATCCTCAAAACCTACACCTACCTATTTCACTCTAATAAAAAAAGTATATTATAAATTCGAAAAAAATTCAAGATGTTTCATGAAAAAACTTATAAATATTTTCCGCAACACGTTCCGAAATCCCTGAAACAGCGTAAAGCTCTTCCTTTTTAGCCGCACGGATTGCGCTGAGGGTTTTAAAATGGCGAATCAGCTTTTTCCTTGTTTCAGCCCCCACACCCTCAATTTCCTCCAAGACAGATCCCGTCACGTGCTTAGTTCGCAGTTTTTTGTGATAAGAGATAGCAAATCGATGTACCTCCTCTTGTATGCCGGCCAAGAGACGAAAGGCTGCAGATGTTTTTAAAAATTCTATCTCTTCTCCATGCACCGTCACCACACCCCGGGTTCTGTGCCTGTCATCTTTTACCATGCCAAACAAAGGAATATCCAAATCAAGCATCTTAAAAAGCTCAGAAATTGCGCTAACCTGTCCTTTGCCGCCATCTAGCAAAACGGCATCCGGCAGCGGCAGAAATTTTGGGTTTTTTAAGGTGCCGGCTTCTACCTCTTCTTCCTCCTCCTTCGCCCGACGAAAGCGACGATACAGCATTTCAGTCATACTCTGATAGTCATCACCACCCAAGGCTTTTTCAATTTTAAAATGGCGATAAAAGCTTTTGGCGGGCTTACCGTCCCGAAAGACAATCATAGAACCCACCGCATCATGCCCTGCCGTGTGGGAAATATCATATGCCTCAAGACGTTTTGGAATAGCCGGAAGATTCAGCTTTTCTTTTAACTCTAAGATACTTTTCGGCACGTTTTTGCTGCTGTCTTTTAAAAGATGGTCAACGGCATTTTGGCGAGCGTTTTTGCAGGCCATATCCGTTAATCGCTTCTTTTCGCCCCGAACCGGGCATTTAACAACCGTCTTTCTTCCGCTTTTCTGTGATAGCCAACGAGAAATCAAGGCCTCATCCTCACAAGCATAGCACGTGTAAACAGTTTTGGGAATGTCCTCTGACTCAGCATAAAATTGCTTTAAAAATTCGCTGCATAACTGTGCATCATCAATCTCTCCGGTTTTATCCAAAACCGTGCTGTGTCGACCAATGAGTCTCCCCCGGCGGACAAACAAAACCACACCATAGGTTTTAATACCTTGCCGATAAAAGCCGATAATATCTTCATCCGCCTGCCTGTCTGAAATGATCTTCTGGCGCTCTTCAATTTTATAAATGGCGTTAATTTTGTCACGCAATAGGGCGGCTTTTTCAAACTCTAAGTTTTCAGAAGCCTTTTGCATATCCGCTTTGAGTTGCAACAAAATTTCGTCATGGTCGCCTTCTAAAAATTTGCAGGCATGTATAATCTGCCGGCGATACACCTCTTTTGGAACAGGACGAACGCAAGGCGCTGTGCACTGCTCAATATGGGCATTTAAGCACTCTCTCTTTTTTCCCATATCGACCGGCAACTTTAGGTTGCACGTTGGTAATTTGCACAGTTTTGAAACCATGTCAATAGCTTCTCTCACCGCCGCGCTGCTTGTATAGGGTCCGTAATATTTGTTTCCATCCTTCAGCATTTTTCTGGCAAGAAAAATCCGCGGATATTCGTCACGGATTGTGACTTTTATATAGGGGTAATGCTTATCGTCTTTTAAAAGAATATTATAATAGGGTTTATATTTTTTAATCAGATTGCATTCTAAAATCAATGCTTCAAGCTCTGAGTCTGTGATAATATATTCAAAAGAGTCAATATTCGACACCATGGCACGCACCTTAGGCGTGTGATTTTCTACTGCTGTAAAGTATTGCTTTATTCGGTTTTTTAAGACCTTTGCCTTGCCGACATAGATGACCTTTCCCGCTTCATTTTTCATCAAATAAACGCCGGGATCCTCAGGTAGGTTCAGTAAAAGTTCTTTTTCCAAATAACCACCTCCTATAGCAGAAAAGGCGCGCTTGATAGCACGCCTTTAAAATGTAAAATTATTTATGCCTCAACTTCTGTTCCGATTAAATGCACCAATGCATCCAGCGCTTCCTGTTCATCAGAACCATCAACAATTATAGTGATTTGGGTTCCCTTGGTGATACCCAAAGAAAGAACGCCTAAAAGACTTTTTGCATTCATCCGACGGTTGTTCTTCTCAACCCAGATGCTGGATTTAAACTCGTTGGATTTCTGAATAAAGAATGTTGCAGGTCTTGCACGAAGCCCAACCTGATTATGCACAATTACCTCTTTTGATAACATGAATCTCGCTCCTTCTCTGAATAACTTGTGAAGCTCTTTATAATAGAATACTAAATTTTCAGCTTTCTGTCAATAGAAAAATTTCAATTTATTCTCATTCAATTAAAATTTTAAGCGCTCCTCAAGATATGCTACCACTTCATCAATTTTAACAGTTACCTGTTCCATGGTATCACGCTCACGAATGGTTACAGTACCATTTTCCGGACTGTCAAAATCATAAGTGATACAGAAAGGTGTACCGATTTCATCCTGACGGCGATAACGCTTACCAATGCTGCCGGCTTCATCATATTCACACATAAAGTGGCTTGCCAGCTTCTGATACAGCTCCGTTGCACCCTCAGACAGCTTCTTGGAAAGGGGCAGAACCGCCGCTTTAATAGGCGCCAGTGCCGGATGGAAACGCATAACCACACGAGTGTCTCCATCGCCCACAGTTTCTTCATCATAGGCTTCTGTTAAGAAAGCAAGGGTTACGCGATCTGCACCCAGTGAAGGCTCGATACAATACGGAATATATTTTTCTCCGGAAATCGGATCTGTATACTCAAAGTTTTCACCGGAATGCGTCGCATGCTGCTTTAAGTCAAAATCAGTTCTGTCAGCGATGCCCCACAGTTCGCCCCAACCAAAGGGGAACATAAACTCAACGTCAGTGGTAGCATTGCTGTAGTGAGACAGTTCTTCGGGAGAATGATCACGCAGCTTTAAGTTTTCCATGCTGATGCCCAGTGACAAGAGCCAGTTAATGCAATAATCTTTCCAGTAAGCAAACCATTTAAGGTCTTCACCCGGTGCACAGAAGAACTCCAGCTCCATCTGCTCAAACTCACGGATACGGAAAATAAAGTTACCGGGGGTAATTTCGTTACGGAATGATTTACCAACCTGACCGATACCGAAAGGCACTTTTTTTCTGGTGGTTCTCTGTACGTTTTTAAAGTTAACAAAAATACCCTGCGCCGTTTCAGGACGGAGATACAATTCCGAGGTGCTGTCTTCCGTTACACCCTGGAAGGTTTTAAACATCAGGTTAAATTTACGGATATCCGTAAAATCATGCTTACCGCATTTGGGGCAGGCAACCTCGTTGTCTCTAATGAAATCCATCATCTTTTCGTTGCTCCAGCCGTCAACAGTAGCAGGTTCACCCTTTGCTTTTAAATAATCTTCAATTAAATTATCGGCACGGAAACGACCCTTACATTCACGGCAATCCATTAAAGGATCTGAAAAGCCGCCAACATGACCAGATGCTACCCATGTCTGAGAATTCATTAGAATTGCAGCGTCAAGACCTACATTATAAGGAGATTCCTGTATAAACTTTTTCCACCAAGCACGCTTAATATTATTTTTCAGTTCTACGCCCAGCGGACCGTAATCCCATGCGTTTGCAAGACCACCGTAAATTTCAGATCCGGGATATACAAAACCCCTGCCCTTACAAAGCGCAACAAGTTTTTCCATGGTTTTTTCCGTGTTTTTCATACATAACCTCCGAAACTTTCATAAATGCTTATATTCTAAAAATATCCATATAAATATAGTATACTAATTTCTACGGATTTTGTCAATCTTTTCACAAGAAAAAATGCGGAATTATAAATTATCTATTGACTCTTGTGCTTCTCTGTGGTATAATGAATGCATACCTTAATAAATTTTAATATGTTGCGTTCATTGCACCACAAATACCCTTAAAAAGTTTAAATCGGAAATTTGTGGTATAATAGCATATACATTATAAAAGCATTATTGGTTGCATTTATATGTATTATTTTTTGAAAGGAATTAACTGACTTATATGGATACCGACGACGGTAATTATTGCATTACCACAGCACAGTATGATGTAGATTTGTTATATAAGGCATACTTGCGCATGTTTACCAATATGCGCAAGCGTGTCTTTTTGTGTTTTTATCGAATCTAGCCTTGTAAAAAGTTATACAAAATGAAAAACATCTATCATATTTAAAAGGAGTATGAAAATGGATCCCTTGCCTTATATATTAATCATGGCAGCACTTGTTTTAATGTCTGCTTATTTCTCTGCTACCGAAACTGCGTTTTCTTCCTTAAACAAAACCAGAATGAAGACCATGGCAGAAAAAGGAAACAAACGTGCAACACTTGTACTTAAGCTTTCCGATCACTACGATAAGCTGATTTCTACCATTCTAATTGGTAATAATATAGTAAACATCGCTCTTGCCTCTCTTGGTACCGTTTTCTTTGTTAGCATTTACGGTGACATCGGTGCAACCATTTCAACAGCGGTTATCACCATTGCTGTTCTAATTTTCGGTGAAATTTCTCCTAAAAGCATTGCAAAAGATATGCCGGAAAAATTTGCAATGTTCTCAGCACCGTTAATCAGTTTTCTAATTTGGGTATTAACACCTCTCAACTTCGTATTCTCTCTTTGGAAAAAGCTTTTATCTAAGCTTTTGAGGGTCGAAAGTGACTCAAAAATGTCACAGGAAGAACTGCTCATGCTGGTTGACGAGGTTGAGCAAGAAGGCTCCATTGATGAAGATGAGGGTGATCTGCTCCGTAACGCCATTGAATTCGGTGAGCAGGAAGCCGGCGACATTTTAACCCACCGTGTTGACCTTGAAGCTGTGCCCATGGATGCCACCAACGAAGAAATCGCAAAGATCTTTACCCAAACCCGTTTTTCAAGACTTTTGGTGTATACCGAAAGTATTGATAACATTATTGGCGTCATTCATTTAAAAGATTTCTTTACTGAAACCGGTATTACCGAAAGGCCCTTGGAAGAATTAATCACCAAACCGGTGTTTATTCAGAAATCTGAAAAGATCAATGATTTATTAAAAATTCTGCAGCAAAACAAATCCCATATTGCCGTTGTCTTAGATGAATACGGCGGCACACGTGGTATTGTTACCATGGAAGATATTTTAGAAGAGCTGGTAGGCGAAATCTGGGATGAGCATGACGAAGTGGTTGAAAACTTTAAACAGCTTTCCGAAAATTTGTATGATGTTGATTGTTCAGCAGATTTTGACGATTTCTGCGAATTCTTTAACATTGAAGCTGAAGATGAGGAAGGCAACGCATTAAGCGGCTGGATTATGGAACAGCTTGACAAGGTCCCCGAACCGGGTGACACCTTTATTTACGAACATGTCAGTGTTACGGTAACAGAAACCGACTTTCACAGAGTAACCAAAATCAAATGCGAAATTTTAGAAATTGAAGAAGAAACAGATGAAGATGAAAAAAATAACACCGATTAAATCGGTGTTATTTTTTGCATAAGCAGTTCTGTAAGCCGAGTTCTGTATTTGATGATCATCTATCTAGGCCGACTATTACTAGCCGGCTCAAGCCACCGCCAAGTATAAGCACGCCGGGCAAGCTTAGCTTACACGAGCCAATACGGTGTTGCTTCGGATGGGGTTTACAGAGCCGTGACGTCTCCGCCACGCTGGTGAGCTCTTACCTCACCTTTCCACCATCGCCGGAAAACCGGCAGTCTATTTCTGTTGCACTTTCCTTAGAGTCGCCTCCACCGGGAGTTACCCGGCACCCTGCCCTATGAAGCTCGGACTTTCCTCACGGGCTCTCGCCCCCGCGATCATCTGGACTACTTATCGAATTAGTATACCATAAATCTCTTATTTAAAATCATTAAGGTAATTTATGGTGCAATGAACACAACCTATAAAGATTCATTCAAGGTATGTGTTCATTATAACATAACTTCGGTGTAAAGTCAAGAAAGTTTCTTATCGACGTTTAGTAATTGAAAGGTTTTTAAAACACCAATAACGGTTTTAGCATCTTCTATTTGATTATCCATAATCATGGCTAAAAGCTCGTTAATGGGGCATTTTTCCACTTCCAAAAATTCATCGGGGTCAAGCTGCATAGAACCTTTTGACAAGCCTCTTGCCAGATAAATATGAATTTTCTCACCGCAAAAACCAGGTGATACCATGAAGGAGCCCAGATAATCAAAGGTTTCTGCCGTAAGACCTGTTTCTTCTTTTAACTCTCTCACGCCGCAAGCAAATGGGTCTTCCCCATAGTTAAGCTTGCCTGCCGGAATCTCCAAAAGGACCTTTTGAAACGGATAACGAAATTGACGAACCATATAAATATTGTTTTCTTCATCAACAGCAACCACAGCCACACCGCCAGGATGCTCAACCACCTCGCGGGATGCGATATTACCATTTGGCAAAAGGACCTCATCTTCGTGTACGGTGATAATTCTGCCCTCAAAAATAACATTTTTCGAAAGGGTTTTTTCCTCTAAATTCATTCTGTTTCACCTATTTCCGAAAGAATTTTTTTGACCTGCAAGGTTTCTTCAATGGTTAGTTCTGCCTGAGGCAGTAAATCCGGTCGTTTGGAAACCGTTCGCAGAACAGATTGTTCTCTTCTCCATTTGCGGATATTTTCGTGATGCCCCGAAATCAAAACCTCAGGAACCTCCCGTCCCAAAAACACCGGTGGGCGTGTGTACTGAGGATATTCCAAAAGACCGTTATATAAAGACTCTTCAGAAAAAGCTTCCTCTGATGGCAATACCCCCGGAAGCATGCGGCTAACAGCATCAATCACCGCCAATGCCGGAATCTCGCCTCCGGTCAGCACATAATCACCAATGGATAGCTCTTCATCTACGATTTCTTCAAGCACACGTTCATCAACGCCTTCATAGTGGCCGCACAGAAAAACCAAGTGGGATTCCTTTGCAAGTTCCTTTGCAATCTCTTGGTTAAATACCCGTCCCTGCGGCGACATATAAATGACCTTGGGGCGCTTCTCTGCCGTTTCCATAACCGACTGATAGGCTCTGTAAATCGGACCTGCCTGCATCACCATGCCCATGCCGCCGCCATAAGGCGTGTCATCCACGCGGTTATGCTTATTTTCTGCAAAGTCACGAATGTTTGTATAACGAATGTCTAAAATGCCGGCTTTTGTTGCCCGTCCAATAATGCTCTCGTCTAAAACGCCTTTCATCATATCGGGAAACAAGGTCAAACAGTCAATACGCATGTCTCTCATCCTCTTATGTAAAACAGATTAATCCTCTAAAAGCCCCTCGGGAATCGCAACTGTCATCGTTCCCTCAGAAAGATTAATTTCTTTAATAACCTCTTTAATTGCTGGTAAATATGCAGGTTTTTCCCCTTTGCGCTTGACCTCATAAACATCATTGGCACCGGTTTGAAACACGTCAGAAACCGTGCCGAAAACTCCATCCTCTGTCAAAACGGAAAGACCAATTAAATCTGCAATATAATAACGACCCTCCGGCAAATTTTCTTCTTTTTTTACATATAAAACCCTGCCGCGAAAGGTCTCTGCCGTTTGCATATCATCAACATTTTCAAGCTTGATAATCGCGCAGTTTTTATGGATTCTGACAGAATCTGCATACAGCGCAAGTGCATTGTCACCATCTTTTACATAAAAGGTTACAATGTCTGTTAAGTCTTCTAAGCTGTCCGTCCAGGGATTTAATTTAATTTCACCACGAATGCCGTGGGTATTCACAACTTCACCAATTTCAATCAGGTTCATGCTGTTTCCTCCTCCGCTTTATAGAGAAAAAGGGCGGTTTTGCCGCCCTTTACGATACTGATTCATTTAACATTTCCTGTTTTTTCTTTTTCTCTTTATAAAGAATCTCCGGTTTCGCCTTTTGCGTAACACATTTTTCGGTAATCACACACTTTGCCACATTATCCTCTGACGGCAGGGAGTACATAATCTCTAGAAGCGTTTCCTCCATAATGGAACGAAGGCCCCTGGCACCGGTTTTTCTTTCCAAAGCCTTTTGCGCAATGGCGCTAATTGCCTTTTCTTCAATTTCAAGCTTGACGCCATCTAACTCAAACAGCTTTTGATATTGCTTTAAGAGTGCATTTTTAGGCTCACGAATGATGTTAATGAGAGCCGCTTCATCCAGCATATCCAATGTTGTAATGACCGGCAAACGACCGATAAGTTCAGGAATCAAACCAAACTTTAAAAGATCCTGAGGCTCAAGTTGAGACAATATCTTGCCAATATCCACGCTGTTTTTCGACAGTACCTCTCCGCCAAAGCCAAGAGATTTTGTGCCGGTTCTGCGCTCAATAATCTTTTCAATTCCTTCAAATGCACCGCCGCAAATAAACAGAATGTTTGTTGTGTCAATCTGCAAAAATTCCTGATGGGGATGCTTTCTGCCACCGGTAGGCGGAACAGATGCAACCGTACCCTCTAAAATTTTCAACAGTGCCTGCTGAACGCCCTCCCCGCTCACATCACGGGTGATAGAGGTGTTTTCAGACTTACGGGTAATTTTATCAATTTCGTCAATATAAATGATGCCTCGCTGCGCTTCTTCAATAGAACCGTCAGCCGCCTGAATGAGCTTTAAAAGAATGTTTTCAACATCCTCGCCGACATAACCGGCTTCGGTCAATGTCGTAGCATCCGCAATGGCAAAAGGCACATTCAAAATTTTGGCTAGTGTTTGAGCAAGCAAGGTTTTACCGGAACCGGTAGGACCCAACAGAAGAATGTTTGACTTCTGAATGTCCACCTCACCTGTCTGCTGCTTGCTTTCAATACGTTTATAGTGGTTATATACTGCAACAGCCAATGCTTTTTTGGCATTATCTTGACCGATTACATACTGATCTAACCGTTCTTTAATTTCTTTTGGCTTTGGCAGACCGGAAAGATTAACGTCCATATCGGCAAAATCAAAATTATTGCCCATATAACGGTTGCACATAGCAATACATTCGTTACAAATGCAAACATTCGGTCCTTTAAAAAGCTTTAAAACCTGGCTTTCACTCATGCCGCAAAAATTACAATACGGCTCGTTTGTGCCATTTTTATTTGCCAAAACACGCACCTCTTTCAAAAAGATTCACTATCTGGAAGTGATAACCTGGTCAATCAGACCGTACTCCATGGCCTCCCCAGCGGTCATAAAATTATCACGCTCGGTGTCCCGTTCAATCACTTCTAAGGGTTTTCCGGTTCTTTCGCTCAGAATTTTGTTTAAGGTTTCCTTAATTTTAATGATTCTGTCAGCGTGAATCTTAATATCTGTTGCCTGACCCTGCATACCGCCTAAAGGCTGGTGAATCATAATTTCACTGTTCGGCAGGGCAAAACGCTTACCCGGTGTGCCTGCTGCAAGCAAAAATGCACCCATGCTGGCAGCCATACCCACGCAAATGGTTGACACATCACACTTTATGTATTGCATTGTGTCATAAATAGCCATGCCGCTGGTAATAGAACCGCCGGGGCTGTTAATGTAAAACTGAATGTCCTTATCCGGATCTTCCCCTTCTAAGAATAAAAGCTGTGCTACAACAAGGCTTGCCGTTACATCATTCACTTCTTCAGATAAGAAAATGATGCGGTCTTTAAGCAGTCTTGAAAAAATGTCATAGGAGCGTTCACCGCGATTGGTTTGTTCAACAACAACAGGGACTAAACTCATAATTGGTTATACCTCCGCATTATTCTTGCTCGGTTTTCTTAGTGGTTTTTTTCTTGGTTGTAGTAGTTTTTTTGGCTGCAGCCGTTTTAGTTTCGGTTGCTTTTTTGGTTGTTGTCTTGGTGGTCTTTGCTGCAGTTGACTTTGCAGTTGTAGACTTCTCCCCAGCAGACTTAGCGGTCTTTGCTGCAGTTGTCTTTGCTGCAGTTTTCTTAGCAGCCGGCTTCTTTTCTACCTTTTCACCATCTTGAGCCTTTGCCTTTGCTTTAGACCACTTAGCGTTATCAACAATAAGCGCAACAGCCATTTCCATCTTCATATCTTCTTTTAAGTTTTCAGAATCCGCATCGCTCAAGTTTTCCTTCAGCTTATCTGCATCCATTTTAAAGGATTCTGCCATTTCGCGGATTTTAGCATCCAGCATTTCATCGGTAACCTCGAAAGCTTCTTTCTTTACAATTGCTTCTAAAATCAGGTTTGCTTTCACCTGCTTTTCAGCGTTAGGACGCATCATTTCCTTAAACTGGTCAATGGTGCTGCCCATGAAAGAAAGATACTGTTCAAAAGTCAAACCCTGCTGAGCCATACGCATATTGTTTTCACGGATAATACCTTCAACACGGTTTGTAATCATGCAATCCGGCACGTCAATCTCGGTTTCAGAAACCAGCTTTTCAATGGCTGCATTTTCCTTTTCCTGTTTGGTAGTTTTTTCCGCTTCTGCTTCTAATTTTGCCCGAATATCAGCTTTTAATGCATCCAGTGTATCAAATTCGCTGACATCTTTTGCAAATTCATCATCCAGCTCAGGGAGCTCTTTATATTGTATGCTGTTAACCTTAACTTTGAACACAGCCGGCTTGCCCTTTAAATCTTCAGCATGATATTCTTCAGGGAAGGTAACGTTAACATCAAACTCGTCATTCGTGTTCTTGCCTACAATCTGTTCTTCAAAACCGGGGATGAACTGGCCGCTGCCGATGGTCAAATCATAGTTTTCGCCCTTGCCGCCAGGGAAAGCAACATCATCAACAAAGCCTTCAAAGTTGATGTTTGCAATATCGCCTTCTTTAACTGCGCGGTCTTCTACGGTTACCAGACGGGAATTTCTTTCCTGCTTCTGGGTCAGTTCACGTTCAACATCGCTGTCCTCAACAGTATGTACAATTTCTTCCAGTTTAATACCTTTATATTCACCTAAAGCAACTTCAGGCTTAACGGTAACGCTGATGGCAAGTACCAAATCCTTACCGTTGCCGATTTCTTTCACGTCCAGCTTGGGAACGTCAACAGGCTCTAAGGCTAAATCTTTAATTGCTGCTTCATATTCAGCAGGGAAAACAAAATCTATTGCATCATCATAGAAAATTGCTTCACCGTAGGTTCTTTCAATCAGCTTTCTGGGGGCCTTACCCTTTCTGAAGCCGGGGAGAGCAATGTTTTTTACATTCTTTCTGAACGCACGATCCATTGCTTCTGCAAAAACCTCTGCCTTGACTGTCATGGTGAAGTCAACTGTGTTTTTTTCCTTTTTGTCTAATACGCTACTCATCTTTCTTTCGTCCTCCTACTATTTCCTCAATTTGGTTTTTTAACCAAAGGAGTGGCTACTTTCCAGCCACACCAAAATATTATACCACAAATAATATTAACATTTCAATAGTAAAACCTGAATATTTTAAAAAAATTCCAAAATTTCTCTTATACATATTTACCATGCTTTGTTTACCACTTGCCATCTTCACCGAATCCGTAGGAAAAAACCACTTCCAAATCTGAAGATGCAGATATATCGCAGGGCGACACCAGCCACCCGCCGTCAGTATCTAAATCCAGTCCTGTCGCCTTATATGCCTGCCAGACGAGATGCGAGCAATAGGTGTAATTGACGGGTACAACATTCGATTTATCCTTATTCATAAATCCGGCAAATAAATGGTAGGGAACATGCAGCAAATTCCTGCCGGCAAAATTGAGCGCTTTTTTAGTCTGCTCTGCTTTTGTCTTAGGCCTGAGTACCATCAAAGTGGCATAAGACCCCCAGCTGTCTACTGAGGTCTGTGCCGATACGGTTCCAATCATCATTGCCTCCATGGCAGCACCCCGCTCTGCATCTGTCACAAGGGCGGCATGGCCATGGCGGTACACCAGTGTTTTGGTTGACTTGGTAAGCAAAACATCCCCATCTTTTAAAGGTGGAATGGTAAGGGTTCTAAAGTCTCCCTCATCGTTTACAAGAACATCTGCCGTTGTGGTGGGGAAAAACAGGTACCGACGCTCATAGGTTGCCGGAAGTCGTTTTTGTTGTTGAAAGCTTGCAAGGGTTTGATAAAAATTTTCATCCGATGCTTTCAAATCGTCTACAGCCACTCTTCCCAATCCTGTTTGAGAAAAAATCAGTTTATAATCCGCTTCCTGCAATTCTGCCTTTTCTGCCACCGCTTTTAAATCCACAAAAGGAGCCGTTCTGTGATCGGCAAAACTCAAACTGTCAAATATTTCTACCCAAAATAAAACAAACAGCAAAGCAAAAATGCTCCAAAAAATTTTTTTACCCACAAAGCACGCTCCCTTCTTTTTCTGTTTTTATTATTGTACTAAACACTTGGAAAAAACGCAAGTAAAAAGAATAAATTATAAAAATTTAAAAATACTAAAAACAAACGAAATTTGAGGGAGTCAAACCAAAATGAAACTTGTATCTATTCGATGGGCAACGGTTGTCATCATTTTCTGTGCCTTGTTTGCCGGCGCCCTTTTTCACTGCATCGCTTCAAAACCGGACAGACATTCAAACGCGGTTTTGGTTATGGCATATCACAACAATTAGAACAGGAGTTATTCTATGACAAAACAAGAATACCAAAAATATATTGAGAAAAAAACGCCTAACTCTCACCTTTTAAAAGACCTTATTTTTGCTTTCGTCATCGGCGGTATAATCTGCTGTATTGGTCAGTTGATTTCCGACGGCTTTAAGATGCTGGAGCTTGATAAGGATACAGCCGCATCTGCCACCTCGATTGTGATGGTTTTTTTAGGTGCGTTTTTCACCGGCATCGGGGTCTATGACAAAATTGCAAAGCATGCCGGTGCCGGTACCATTGTCCCCATTACCGGTTTTGCCAACTCTGTTGTTTCTCCGGCTATGGAATTTAAAAGCGAGGGCTATGTGCTGGGTCTTGCCGCAAAAATGTTCATTATTGCAGGTCCTGTCATTGTCTACGGCATTTTATCGTCTGTCATAACAGGTATTATCTATTATATTATGTCCCTTTTGTAGGTACAGCTTCAATCATAATTAAGGCTTCTTTTAACATATACTGTATTTGAAGAAGCTTGAAAGGAGCTGTCATAATTGGAACGTCATTTTTTTCTAACAACAAACGGCTGTCAGGGGCGTGCCAGCTTTTTAGAAGGTGAAATCAGCAAATACCATGATGTCATAAGGCTGTTAGGCTATCCCCGAAATGTTGCTGCCGCTCTCATGCGCGAATGCTACGCTGCTGCAAAACAGGGGCATTTAAAAATGAATATTGTACACAATGCCCTCGACAATTCACCTGAGGGTATTTTCTTTCCCGAACTGGGAACCGGCGTGGTCAATCAACCGGTTTATGAGCCACGCTTTGACATGGCTGCCCTATTTGAAAGCGAGGCCCTGGTAGCTTGTGAAAACTGCTTAAACAAAGCAACCGAATGTTTTTCTCAGGCAAAAAAAATACACGATGATTGGGAAAAAATTTATATGAATGCCACAGACTACAACGCCTTAAACCGCCTGACGGAAGACAGCATTGCCGCCTTAATCGACGGACATAAAACCGCATACCGCGGTACAATGTATGACCGTTTTTTCGGGGCTGCCACCATTAATGGTTCCATGGACTATATTGAAATGATAACCGAAGGCTGCAGGCGTTACTTTATTAAAGGCCGCCCCGGCACCGGCAAGTCTACATTCTTAAAGAAGCTGGCACAAAGCGCGTTTGATGACGGCATGACTGTGGAACGGTATCACTGTGCCTTTGACCCTAACAGTCTCGACATGATTATCGTTCGGGAACTCAATCTTTGCCTTTTTGACTCAACAGCACCCCATGAATACTTCCCCTCCAGAGAAAATGATGAAATTATTGATTTTTATGCTGCCGCTGTTGCAAAGGATACAGACGAAAAATACGCTGCAGAGCTTTCTGAAATTGCAAGTAAATACAAAAAGAACATAGGCGATGCTGTCAAGCACTTAATCGCTGCTAACGAAGCCTGCAAAAAAACAGAAGATTCTTACGAAAAACAAATCAGCCGAGATAAATTGATGGAAGTCAGAAAAACCGTTTTAAAACGAATTTTTCCGTAAAGCTAAACAGTAAAAGGGAGAACGAACTTCGTTCTCCCTTTTACTGTTTTATCATATTTAAAATTGCTTCCGTCATGGCTTTCTCATCCTCGATTGCATACATAAAATGTGCTGAGTTTTCAAGAACATGCACCGTTATATTGTCCTTTCCGGGAATGTATTTTAAGGATTTCATAGACACCAGTTCATCGTTTCTCGCTTGAAAAATTATGCATGGAACATTGAGCCTGCAAATGGTCTCCCGTGCACGTTTTGATTCAGAAAACAGCTCCAGATATCGGGGAATCCAACCAAGATATTCCCAAATTTTATAATTCAGCGTTACACTGTGAGCCGTCTTATATGCTCGACTGATTTCATCCTCACCAAAGATATTAAAAAACGATTTAAAGGTATTGATTGCCGCGGAGGGCTTCACGCCGATTTTTAGCGGCGTTTGAAGCAGAATAATCCCTTTGACTGTATCCGGATGTTGAATGGCAGCCTCCATGGCAAAAAACGTTCCCATGGAATGGGCTACTATATACACATTTTCATATTTTTTACAAATGCGTTCTGCTTCCTGTGCTGTCTGCTGCTTCCACGCCTCCATAGACACATTGGCAAAATCCAAAACCGTTCCTCCATGCCCTGCAAGAAGAATGTTAAACACAGAAACATAGCCGTCAAGTTTTGCAAGGAAACGGTCAAAATGCTCCGTGCTGCCCAAAAAACCGTGTATAAAAAGCACAGCCGTATTCGCACCGGATACCTCATTAACATACGTTTTATGCGCCATCATATCACCTCATGGTTCTCTGCTTTTCGTGCTGTCATAACAAAATCATATACCATACTTGCATCAAAGTCAACACAAGTTCAGCGGATTTTTTACAGGTTTCATATTATATGATTAAATATGTTTTATAAATTATACTGGACAAATCAACAGGAAAAAGGTATAATATAAAATATAGGAAAAATTTAGAATGAATCCTAAGTAATTTTATGCGGAGAGTGAGCAAAAATGAAACTGATTATTAAGAACAACTATGATGACATGTGTGCCTGGGCTGCTCAGCATATTGCTGATGCAATCAACGCCCACACTGAAAACCGTCCTTTTGTTTTGGGTCTTCCTACCGGTTCTTCACCGCTAGGTGTCTATAAAAGACTGATTGAAATGAATAAAAGCGGTGCTGTCAGCTTTAAAAATGTTGTAACCTTTAACATGGATGAATATGTAGGCCTGCCAAAAGAGCACGACCAAAGCTATTGGTATTTCATGCATGACAATTTCTTTAATCATATTGATATTCCAAGTGAAAATATCAACATTTTAAACGGCATGGCAGAAGACCTTGAAGCTGAATGCCAGCGTTATGAAGATAAAATTGCTTCCTACGGCGGCATTGACCTCTTCTTAGGCGGCAGCGGCGTAGACGGTCATATTGCTTTTAACGAACCCTTTACTTCCCTTTCTTCCCGTACCGGCGTTCGTGCACTAACGCAGGATACTTTGATTGTGAACTCACGTTTCTTTGATAACGACCCTGACAAAGTTCCCAAGACTGCACTTTCTGTGGGTGTAGGTACGGTGTGTGACTCAAAAGAGGTTTTACTCTTAATCAGCGGTCATAATAAAGCCCGTGCATTGCGCCATTGCGTTGAGGGCGGCGTTGACCATGCATGGACCATCAGTGCCCTCCAGCTTCACCCCTGTGGTATTGTTGCCTGCGACGAGGATGCCTGCGGTGAGTTAAAGGTTGATACATATAAATACTTTAAGGAAATTTATAAAAACGAAAAATAATTTTCTGCTTTATAATCTTTTTATATAAAAACGAGCTGACCTTTCAGCTCGTTTTTTAAAAGCTGTTTTTTATATGATATATTTTTTGACCGCAAAATAACAAATCCTTTTACGCAGCCGTGTCAATAAAAAAAGCAGATGCATACAAATATTATGAGAAACCACGGGTAAAATATTGTTGACAAGAAAAAATTTTTTTGATATAATGTTTTGCGGAGACTCAGCTTTTTGGGAAAGTCTGTCAGGGAGAATGCGTCATGGACTGAAAGCGCATTTCAGATGAGTAGTAAGCTTGGGAACACTCCGCCTACCATAACAGTTTCATATAAAAGCGGACACTTTTGTGTCAATGCGGGTGGCACCGCGGGTTAAATTTTATGTTTACTCGTCCCGGAAATATATTTTTATATTTCCGGGGCTTTTATTTTTACCAAAACGGGAGGTATATGCATGTATAGAACACTATTTTGCAACGACATACGTGACGAGCACATCGGCAAAACCGTTCAGCTTGCCGGCTGGGTTGATGTTGTACGTGACCATGGTGGCGTTATCTTTATTGACCTTCGAGACTATACCGGTGTAACACAGGTGGTTGTTCACGATGAATCTTTAGTGAAAGACATAAACCGTGAAACGGTTATCTCTGTCAGCGGTATCGTCAACAAGCGTGACCCTGAAACGGTTAATAATAAAATTGAAACAGGCAGTGTTGAACTGGTGGCTGACACTCTGCAGATTCTGGGCAAAAGCCAGAACAAGCTTCCTTTTGATGTTCGTTCATCCAGAACCAGCAAAGATGAACTGCGCCTTAAATATCGCTATCTGGATCTTCGTAATCCTAAAAACCACGATAACCTTGTAAAGCGTTCGCAGATTATTCGCTTTATAAGAAATAAAATGGAAGATAAAGGCTTTTTGGATATGCAGACCCCCATTCTGACTGCATCATCCCCGGAAGGTGCAAGAGACTTTTTGGTTCCCAGCCGTAAGCACCCCGGAAAGTTTTACGCTCTGCCCCAGGCACCTCAGCAGTTTAAACAGCTGTTAATGGTGTCCGGCTTTGACAGATATTTTCAGATTGCACCTTGCTTCCGTGATGAGGATGCCCGTGCTGACCGTTCTCCCGGTGAATTTTACCAGCTTGACTTTGAAATGGCATTTTCAACACAAGAAGAAGTTTTAGATGTGTGTGAAGACGTCATTTACGAAACCTTTAAAAATTTCTCAGACAAAAAAATTACACCGAAGCCCTTCCGCCGTATCACCTATGCTGATGCGATGATGACCTATGGCTCCGATAAACCCGACCTTAGAAATCCGCTCTTAATCTGTGACTTAACAGACTTTTTTGCAGGGGTTGACTTCCCCGCCTTTAAAGGCAAACCCGTTCGTGGTATTGTGGCAAACTGCCAGGGCAAATCAAAGAAATTTTTTGAAGACTCACTTAAATTTGCAACCTCCCCGGAAGTTGGTCTTGGCGGACTTGGTTATATCACCTTAAAAGACGGCGCTTTTGCCGGCCCCATTGCCAAGTTTTTAACCGATGAAAAGAAAGCAGAAATCCTCAGCATAACCAGTGTTAAAGACGGCGAAACGCTGTTCTTTATTTGTGATGATAAGAAAAACGACACTGAGAAAAAAGCCGGTATGATTCGCACCTGGCTTGCTAAAAAAGAACAGCTTGACTTAATAAATGAAGATGCTTTTGAGTTCTGCTTCGTTGTTGACTTCCCCATGTATGAAAATGACGAGGAAACCGGCGAAACCATTTTCACCCACAATCCGTTTTCAATGCCTCAGGGCGGAATGGAAGCACTGCTCACCAAAGAACCCACCGAAATTTTAGCATATCAGTATGACTTAGTCGGCAACGGCATTGAGCTGGCTTCCGGTGCTGTTCGTAACCACGATATCGACATTATGAAAAAAGCATTCGAAATTGCTGGCTATCCCGAAGAAGAGCTGAAAAAGCGCTTCAATGCTCTTTACACAGCCTTCCAGTATGGTGCACCGCCCCATGCCGGTATGGCTCCGGGTATCGACCGTATTGTTATGCTGCTCACTGATGAAGAAAAAATTATTGATGTTATTGCCTTCCCCTTAAACGGCAATGCACAGGATTTACTCTTGGGCGCTCCCAGCAACGTTACCAACCAACAGCTGGAAGACGTTCACCTCTTAGGCAGCACCAATGCGCTGGCAGGTCGTGTTGCCGGTCCTGCTGTCTCTGCAAAACAGTCGGCAGGCAAGCGTTCAACCTTCTCTAACGCGCAGCAGCTTAACCAAATCGCTCTGTCTGAGGAAGAAGAAAAGCTTGTGCAAAATATTTTCAGCGATATGGCTGAAAAAGAGAAAATTCTTGCAGAAACAAACACCGAAGGTGTTGAACCCATGGTGCATGTTATGCCTATGACCAACGTTTTACGTGAAGATGTACGCAGTCAGCCCTTTACAAGGGAAAGTCTTTTAGAAGGCGCTCCCGAGCGCAGTGAAGATAGCTGGCAGGTACCCAGACTTGTAAAGTGAGGTGTGTAAAATGAATTACTATCGTACAAAATGTGACGGCGGAAACATCGCCGTTGATGATACCATTTTAGTAAAAGGCATGGAGGCTTCTGCCGGTTCAAAAATCTTAGAGGGGTTTAAACCTCTGTTTAGTGCCGAAGTGGCTACCCGCCTTGAAAGCAAAGGCTATAACATTGCAGGAAAAACCCATGTAGGTGAATTTGGGCTTGACCTTTTGGGTGAGTTCTCTCACTACTCGGAAAAACAAGATGCTTTAAAAGGTGCTGCAGCAGAGCTCGTAGCACAAGGCACTGTCAAGGCCGCATTGGGTGTTGATATGAATGGCAGCACAAGACGTGCAGCAGCTATTTCCGGTGTAGACTTTTTAAAACCCACCTACGGAACCGTTTCCCGTTACGGTGTCATCTCCTGCGCCGCCTCCGGCGAGCAAATCGGCGTCTATGCACCTAGCGCATTGGGGATAAAAGAAATCATGGATGTTATCGCAGGGCATGATGATAAAGACGGCACAAGCCTCAGAAACGAATCCTATGATTACACGATTTCCGATGCTGCCGGCAAAAAGGTTTGTATTGTAAAAGAGCTTTTAGAGAAAGCCGACGATGAAACAAAAGCACGGCTTAATGCCTTTACTGACGGTCTTCGTGCAAAGGGCGTAATGGTAGAAGAAATCTCCTTTGAAATTTTTGAAACTGCAAATACCGCATGGCAGATTTTAATGACCGCAGAAACCTGTAACAACATTTCCCGCTATGATGGCGTTAAATTCGGTCATCGTGCAACGGAATACAAGAACATTGACGAACTGTACGTCAACTCCAGAACAGAGGGCTTTAACTTTTTAACAAAGGCAGTCATTCTCTATGGTTCTGATGTGCTTTCCAAAAACCGCTATGCAGACTGCTATGACAAGTCCCTGAAGGTGCGCCGTGTGCTTTGCGAGAAATTTGAGAAGCTGATGGAAAATTATGATGCCATCCTGACGCCGGCATGCAGTAAAACCGCTTATAATCGCTTTGATATTCATGAAGCCTTCGGCAAAGTCTTTGAAGAGTCTGTATTTACAGCTCTGGCAAACCTCATTGGCATTCCGGCTCTGGTTTCCGGCGGCGTTCAGCTGATGGGTAAACACTTTAGCGAAAGCATGCTGCTTAGTCTTGCAGACTGTGTGGAAAGGAAGGGTGAATGAAATGAATTATGAACTGGTGATTGGTCTTGAGACCCACGTTGAACTCAGCACCGAATCAAAAATTTTCTGTTCCTGCGGCGGTCATTCTGCTGCAAATGAACCCAACGACTGTGTGTGCCCTGCCTGCAGCGGCATGCCCGGTATGCTCCCGGTGATGAACAAGCGTGTTGTAGAGCTTGCCGTCACTGCTGGTCTTATGCTAAACTGTGATATTAACAAATATACCACCTTTGATAAAAAGAATTACTATTACCCTGACCTGCCCTGCGCATACCAGATTACGCAGCTGAATCACCCCATCTGCACAAACGGCTGTGTTACCTTAAAAACCTCTGCCGGCAGCCGTGATATTCGCATTAAGCAAATTCACATGGAAGAAGATGCAGGCAAGCTGGTTCACGGGGGAAAATATTCCTATGTTGACTTTAACCGCACCAGCGTGCCCCTGATTGAGATTGTTACCCAACCGGACTTTAGAAGTGCTGAAGAAGTTGTTACGTACTTAAACAAGCTGAAATCCATGTTCCGTTCCGGCGGCATTTCAGAATGTGAAGAGGGTGCTATGCGTTGCGACGTTAACATTTCCGTTCGCCCTGAAGGCAGCGAAGCCTTTGGTGTTCGTACTGAAATTAAAAATATGAGCTCCTTTGAAGCCATTGAACGGGCAATTCACTACGAAGCACAGCGTCACATGGATGCGCTGGAATTTGAAACCGAAGAACTGGTTCAGGAAACCAGACGGTTTGATGATGCAAGCGGTAAAACCATGGCAATGCGTAACAAAGAAACCGAGTCAGATTATCGCTACTTCCCCGATGCAAACTTAATGCCTATCATCATTGACGATGCTTGGCTTGATGAAATTAAGGCAAAGAAGCCTGCTGCTGTGGATGAAAAAGCTGAAGATTACCGCGCTGCGGGCATTTCAGAAAAAGAAATTGACATGCTGATTTCAAATCACAAGGTCAGCAAGCTGTTAGATGATATTGTGGCAATGGGTTGCAAAGCAAAAGATGCTGCAGCATGGATTTTAACTGACTGCGCCGGTATCTTGCGCAAAGACGGAAAAACCTTAAACGATTTGACCATAACAGCCGAAAAACTGTTTGCTGTTACCAGCATGGTTGATCGGGGAGATATTAACCGCAACGCAGGTAAAAAGATTCTGATTGCCATCATCGAAGATGATGTTGACCCTGTTGCATACTGCAAGGAAAAGGGGCTTGACAAGAAGTTTGATGCCTCTGCTGTTGAGGCTGTGATTGAAAAAGTCATTGCTGAAAACACTCAGTCCGTTCAGGACTATAAAAACGGTAAGGTCAAAGCCATCCAGGCATTGTTCGGTGCTTGTATGAAAGAGCTGAAAGGTGCAGGCGACCCCGCTGTGATTAAAACAGTACTGGAAGAAAAGTTAAAGTAATAGAGCATGCCAATGCCTCTTACCAAGCGGCATTGGCATGTTTCTGACGCAAAAATAGACCGTGATAAAATGATTGCATTTTGTCACAGTCTATTTTCATATCTCTTGGTTTTAGTATATTACGTATTTTCAATCTTGTTCAATAATTTTTATGCGTATAATCCATATTTGACCCTGACTCTTTCAAGCTTTTCTAGCATCGGAGCAGAAAGAATCCACAGGAAAAATGCCGTTGACAGTGCGTGAACGATATCAAAGGACACCCCGGCAAGATAAGCTGACAGAATCATGTTGTGCGTAATGGTATTCTGCCACATAATAACAGAGGCAGGGTTCATAATGCCGCCGTATAATAAAAAAGTAGCTAAAAAGCCAAAAATGCTAAGGGATGTTTTTGTTTTTCGCAAAAATCCATGCTTAAATAAAATACCGGCAATAAAACCAATAATGCCAAAAGTAAACATTTGCCAAGGTGTCCACGGGCCTTGACCCAAAAAGAAGTTAGACGCAAAGCCTGTGACTGCTCCCACTAAAAATCCGGTTTCACCGCCAAAGCAAACGCCCGCTATAATCACAAGAGCCACAACCGGCTTAAACTGCGGCAGCATAAAAAACGCAGTTCTGCCCGCCACTGCAAGAGCACATAAAACACTGAGCGTAACCAATTCTCTTGCCCGAGGCTTTCTGCTTTCAAACATCACACAAAAAGGTATGATTGCTTCCAGCAAAATTAAAAGGCTAATAAAATAATATTTTCTGTTCTCCAAAAAGCGAACACCCACGTAGATGGTAAGCGGCATAGCCAAAAGAATCAACGCCACAGAAATAAGAGCGCGCTTGCTCAGTTTTCGAGCCTTTTTCGGTTGGCACGCCATTTCTGTACCACGTTCTTTCTTTCGTAAGGCCGTTAATTCTTTAGCAGCAGTTTTTTCCATCCCCTCTTTGTGCGGTTTATTAGTTCCAACCTTGGAGGATGGTTTTTGGGGCAACGCACCGCCGCAAGCTGTAATAATATCTTCAACAAGAACCGCGTTCAAAAGCCTTGTTCTTGCCATACGGTTTGCAGCTGTGGTATAAAAACTCTTTCCGGCAAAAAACTCTCTGGGGCTGCCGACAGATGCGATGTTGCCGTCAAAAAACATAGCGCATCGGTCGGCATATTCTGCACAGAACTCAATATCATGGGAAACCATAACGACCGTTACGCCTTTTGCCTTTAAATTCTTTAAAATGTCTGCAAATTCTGTTTTAAATTGCACGTCCATACCCTTAGTCGGTTCATCAAGCAAAAGGATTTCCTGCGTGTTTAAGAGCACCTTTGCAAGGGCTGCTCTTTGTTGCTCACCGCCGGACAAATCATAAGGATGGCTATCGAGCAAATCATCAATCCGGCATAAGGCTGCTGCCTCCTGCACTCTTGCTGCCTTTTCTGCTTTTGACAGCTCACTTTCGTCAAGCATCTCCAGCAAATCAAGATAAACCGTTTTCTTGGCAAAAACACTTTGCGGATTTTGCGGCAAAACACCCAAAATGCCACGATGCAAATCCTTTGTTTTAAAAAGACTTTTGCCCTTAATGAAAACCGCCCCTCTGTATGGTTTTTGCAAGCCGGCAATCAAAGATAGAGCCGTCGTTTTTCCCGTTCCATTGCCCCCGACAATGGCAAACAATTCTCCTTTGCCAACAGACAGATTCAGTCCCTTAATAACATCCGGTGCGTTCTTTTCATACCGAAACCATGCGTCTTTTATTTCAACAACCGTATGTAGGCTCTCACGTTGCGGCTGAGCCTCGGGAATTAACTCGGGGTGAAGCGTTATTTGCTTAGATATATTTTCAAGCCATATCCGCCCCTCGCGAACCGTCATCGGGCAGGAAAGCGTATTGTCTACAGCGCCATGAACCCGCATGGGTGCAGGTAAAGCCAGATACATCTCGTGATTTTCTCTGTGCAAAATTTCTCCAACCCTACGCGGCGTGTCATCTGCTATGATTTCTCCGTTATCCATCACAATCACCCTGTCAGATAGAGGAAAAGCCTCCTCCAAACGGTGTTCTGTCAAAATAACGGTTGTGCCAAGCTCACGGTTGATTTTTCCCAAGGTTTGCAAAAATTCCTGAGCAGCAATGGGATCCAGTTGGCTTGTGGGCTCATCCAGCAGAAGGACAGACGGGTGCAGAGCCATAACAGAAGCAAGATTTAACATTTGCTTTTGCCCACCCGATAACTCTGTTACCTTTTTATGAAACCAGCTTTCAATACCGAAAAAGGAAACCATTTCCGATACTCTTGTTCTGATTTCCGGTGTAGATACGCCAAGGTTTTCAAGACCAAAGGCAAGCTCGTGCCATACCTTGTCTGTAACAATCTGGTTGTCCGGACTTTGCATAACAAAGCCTATCAAAGCAGCCTGTTCCTTTGCCTTGTAGGAGGATAAAAGACGATTTTCAAACAAGATCGTTCCCTCTGTTGCTCCAAAAGGCGCTAAAGAGGGCTTTAAGAGCTTAAGAAGTGTGGTTTTACCGCAACCGGATTTTCCGCACAGGGTTACAAATTCACCTTGCTTAACAGTAAAATTGATGTTGTTAAGGGTTTGATTTTCTCTGTTTGGATACGTAAAGCTCAGATTTTGGATCTTAAAACTTTCCATCTTCTCGCCTCCCTACATTCAATGATGATTGGACACATGCAAAAAATTAAATAAGAAACAAACACACTTGTGTCAAAAACTGAAAACGCTGCTGCTGACAACGATGGAAAATACGCAAAATGCATAGCACCGCACAAGCTTCCTGCCAATGTATATATGCCCAGTGCCACAATTATAAAAATCGCTCTCATATCTCTTGTATCAAAGGTAAAGATGGAAAAAGAAGACCTACCCGAATGCCCATAACCACGAGCATTCATACTGCTGGCGGTTTCTATGGCATTTTCAAGCGCCCAGGTGGTCATAATCGAAAGAATCGACAGTCCGTTCTTTGCCCTCTTTAAAATACTGCCCTTTGTTACATCCCGCCCCATACATCGCCGGGCGTTTATTACAATCTTTAATTGCGTCATAAACCGAGGCACAAACCGCAAGGTCATGGAAAGGACTAATGACAGTGCGGGAATGATTTTGCCGAAAAGATACATAAATTTATCACTTGTCATAATCTCATTATAGCAGGAAAACCAACAGATAACGCTAATAACCATCATTGCTGCAAAAAGCCCGTAAATCACAGACTCGAAGGTTAGCGGGTTGCCACCGGGCAGATAGGTTAAAACCATTGCGCCCTGGTGATTAAAAGCAGGATTAATCAGAGCCATAAAAAGAGCCATTGGCAGCATATAGATTAAATTGGTTCTAATGGCTTTTTTGCCTTTGAGCATCACAGAATATAAAAATCCGCACAAAAACGAAATAACAAGGCAAATCGGATGCATAAAGAACATAGAAAAGCCAATGACAAAGACAAAATATATAAAATTTACAATCGGGTGATAGTTTTTAAATTCGTTCATATTGTCTCTCCGCAGACTGCCAAGCGCAAAAAAGCCGTTGCAAATTTAATACATAAATTTACCACAGCTGTGTGTTTCTGTGATGATTCACAAGATATCTGCATAAACGCCGTGCAGATATCAATGTTATTTACAACACCGGCGCAAATAACACCAAAGCAGGTCTTGTGACTTACATCTTATAGACATAGGCAGTCAATATTTTTGTGCCTTGCCTTCTCGGTTTCCCAATGACCGGTTTTCACCGACAGACACAAAAACATTCGATGCATACACCGACAGTTTCTCGCAGGGGATTCTCACCCCATTCCCTTTTCATCCGTTACACCTTGGCTAATGCCCTTTGCAGTATAACCGACACTTTGTGTGAAAAATTAATTATATTGGTTATATGTTCATATTTACCGTTTCATTGTAATATAAAGAACAAAGGCTGTCAACTATTTTTTAAATTTTTATTTCATAATATATCTTAAAATCATATCCGTAATATGGGCACAGCGTTTTTTCATCTCATCCTCGCAAAAAAAGTCCTTGTCCATCATATATGTCATAGTGTAAATATTGGAAAAATAGGAATAAGACATCATCTGCGTCGATATAATCAGCTCATCTTCATCAATATCATCTCGGAACACACCCTGCTCCACACCTTTTCGCATCACGCTTCTGAGTACATCGAAAGATGCTGTTTTTGTCTGCTTGCCAACAGACTCTTTTAAATACTTGGCTTCATTTAAGTTTTCCCACAAGACTATTTTAACAAATGTCTGATTTTCATATAAATAGAAAAAGCTACTATCAATGTATTTTTTTATTAGCTCTACACAGTCTGCATCCTGACTCAAAACCGCTTGTTCACGCTCTGCAATACGCCCATAAACCATATCTAAAACTGCCATATATAGCTCTTTTTTATTTCCAAAATATGCATAAATCATTCGCTTATTCACACCGGCAAGTTCAGAAATTCCATCAACTCTGGCACCATAAAGCCCTTTTTCGGCAAAAGCCTGCTCTGCTGCCTGCAGAATTTTCTGCTTGGTAATATCCGATTTTTTCATGTATAAAAAACCCCTTTGGTCCTTTTTTCAAATTGAACACATAAAATTATTTTACCGTATCATAAAAATTCTGTCAATGTAACAACCTTTTTTATGTACTTTCTTCTCTTTTTGCATATATTTTCAGACAAAGTTCTTGGATATTTTTTTATAAGCGATAATTTTGTTGTAAAAAACGACCATTTTGCTATAAAATCCAAATTCCAAAGTCTGTCGTATTTTACCACAGTGCTCACCTTCACTTTTAAATCATTACTTAATAATTATACTACTATTCGACAAAAACATCAAGACTTCTCTCGATTTTTGTCATGTTGTATTTCACTTTACAATTGAGGGTATAACTGAGAATGCTTTGTTTAGTATTTGATTTACAATGTTGTACACATTGAGGGTAAATGAAACATTCTTATGTCCTAGTATCTCTGATAATGACTTTATATCAAATTCCGGAATTACGATAGATTTTACAGCAAATGTATGCCTTATTTCGTGAAATTTCACCTGCTGTAAGCCATTTCTTTTTAGAAAACGAGCAAAGAACTGTCGGTAAGTTCTTGGTTCTGTGGGCTTTGTTTTACACGTCAGAAAGTAATGGTTTGGATTACCGGTATAAAACTTTTTAATAATATTTATCAGCAATGAAGGTATTGGTAATCCTGTATTTCAACAGTGTCATACTTTTGGCTATTTAACTGTTCTATAAACTGTAATTCCAATTCGGCTTCGCTTTGGTATGCCATTAAATCATCTCCTAATTCAGATATCCGTCTATTTTATTTACAATTCAAGTGAATTTTCATTTAAAAGAAATTCATACAAGCCCAAATGCAGAATACCTTCTTCATCAGTCCAAGGCTTCATACTTGTTTTTGTAATGAGTATTTTTTTAAAGAAATCGTTAGTATGCTTAAATGGTCTTATTTCAGTTTCCAGCTTGTTGCTATCACTAACATATAGAGCAGATTGTATATAATATTTTTTAGAACCAAAATTAACAACAAAATCAATCTCACATTGTTTTCTGGTTCTTTTTCCATTTTTTCTTTCACAGATTTCTATAACGCCAACATCAACCGAATAATCCCGAACAAGAAGTTCATTATAGATTATGTTTTCCATAATGTGAGTTTCTTCCTGTTGCCTGAAATTTAAACGAGCATTACGAAGTCCAATGTCTGTGCAATAGTATTTAAGCGGATATTCAAAGTATTTTTTCCCTTTAACATCGTACCTCTTTGCTTCGCTAAATAAGAAGGACTCCGTAAGATGGTTAATATATTTTGAAACCGTATTACTTGATACAGGTATCCTTTTCACAGATGTTAAAGTATCAGCCAATTTAGTGGAGTTTGTGAGAGAGCCAACTGATGAGCATAAATCATCCGTTAAATTTTCCAATACCTCTGGTAGCTCGATGTCATATCGTTCAATAATATCCTTAAAATATGTTTCTGCAAACAGACCTCGCAAATAATTCATCTTTGCTGCATCAGATTTTTGAACATAAACAAGCGGCATACCGCCAAATAGAGCATACTCTTCGTAGACTTCTGATTTGTCCCCACCCACGTGATTGTAATATTCTCTAAAGGAAATCGGATAAACTTTAACTTCATCGCCTCTTCCTCTAAAGGCTGTCAACACATCTTTTGTGAGCATTTTTGAATTACTGCCCGTAACATATATATCTACATTTCTAAGTCTCATAAGTCCATTTAAAACATTATACAACCTAATATTTTCTGGATTTTTTAACTCTTCTTTTGAAATAGCATATTCTACTTCATCAATCAAAATATAATACATATCATCATTGGTTATCCTGGAGCGAATATATTTTGAAAGCTCGTCCGGATTACGATATTTAAGGTCTTTATCATCATCAAGTGCGATTGCTATAATATTTTCTTCTTTAATTCCACTTTGAATTAGATAGTCCTTATACAAAGTAAAAAGTAAAAAGCTTTTGCCACATCTTCTTATACCTGTTACTACTTTAATCAAACCATTTTCTTTTTTCTCAATAAGTTTCTGCAAATAGGTATCTCGTTTAATAGTATTATCCATCTCTGCACCTCATTTTTAAAATTCATGTGTACTGTCCACCAACTTTTAATTGTATTA
>JAFWAT010000031.1 GCA_017507525.1 Clostridia bacterium
AGCCCCGTTAATTTGAGGTAGAGAAAGCTCTTCTAAAACGGCTTTCACTTCTGAGTGATTTCGGCTAATAAGGGTGACTGTATCGCCGAAAGAGGTCAGTCTTACACTGGAAGCTTGTATAGCAGCCGGATCACGGTCGAAGCCAATCAACCGGCCGGTGGTTAAACGTTTTGCAATTTCGTATGAGTGACCGGCACCGCCTAAGGTACCATCAACATAAATGCCGTCAGGCCGGATTGCTAAAGCATCAAGGCAGGGGTGAAGCATCACGGGAACGTGATGGAACTGTGTCTCTGTCATAGGCCTAAAAGCTCCATTTTCTCGGATAATTCATCAGGACTGAAATTATCAAAGCTGTGGGTTTCTTCCCAGGAGGCGGTGTTCCAAAGTTCCACACGGTTTGAAACGCCCACAACGGTTACGTCTTTCGTTAAATCTGCATATTCACGTAAATTTGCAGGTAACATAATTCTGCCTTGCTTATCCATTTCGCACTCGCAGGCTCTCGCAAAGAAGAACCGGGCAAAGCGACGGGCATCTTTATTGGTAATCGAAATAGCATCAAGTTTTGCCTTTAAACGGTCAAACTCTAAAATAGGGAAAACGAAAAGGCAGTTGTCAAGACCTAAGGTTACGATAAAGACATCGCCTAAGTCATCACGGAATTTAGCAGGAACAAACATTCTGCCCTTTGTATCCAATGTGTGTTGATATTCACCGATAAACAATGCCTTTCACCGCCCTTTCTGGTTATTCTTTAAATAAATTTAAGAAACACAAATGGAAGCAACCATCGGTTTTTTGAAAAAATCATTTCCAAAAATACGCCATTTTTGCTCCATTTTGCTCCACTTTTCACCATCTTTATTTCATTTTACTCTATTTTTGAGCATTTTGCAAGTGTTTTTGCAAAAAAAATTTAAAATTTTTGCAATCAAACGGTAACATACAAGATATAGTGTAAAAATATTTTTTGAGCACAATATTTTACTGTAAACGACGATTTTACTGCTTCTTCACAGCTTTAAATTTTTGCTTATATTGAAAAAAGTAGAGGTTTTATTTCAATTGTGAGACAATTTACAAAATTTTTTTTTGAGGGGTTGACAAAATTATGGGCATGTGGTATAAGTGTATTAAGACAATTAATACACCAGGAGGTGATACAATGATTCAAATAGACTACCGCAGTCCAAAAGCCATTTATGAGCAGGTGCGGGATGAGCTTAAAAAGCTGATTATGAAGGGAATTTTAAAGGAAGGCGAAAAAATTCCGTCAGTTCGGGAAATTGCCGGCAACCTTTCCATTAACCCGAATACCATCCAGCGTGCCTACCATGAACTTGAAAGCGAAGGCTTTATTTATTCGGTCAAGGGTAGGGGTAATTTTGTTTCCCCCCGAAAAGAAGCAGAGCAAACAGAGCGGATAGATGAACTTTTAAAAACATTTTCATCTTGCGCTACGGAGCTTTTGTATCTGGGTGTCGCAGAAGAAACATTAATAAAAAGAATTAAAAAGGGAGGAGAGAAAGTATGATACAAATTGAAAATTTAACCAAGCGGTTTGACGATTATGTGGCGCTTGACGGTGTTAATCTGTCGGTAGAACCTGGTAGTGTGTACGGTCTTGTAGGACCAAACGGCTCCGGCAAGACAACGTTGATTAAGTGCCTGTGCGGCGTATATATAACAGATGGCGGAAGCATCAAAATATACAATGAGTGCGTGTACGACAATCCGGAGCTAAAGAAGCGCATTGCCTACATACCGGATGATTTATATTTTCCTGCCACCTTCACACCACGTGATATGGCACAGTTTTACAGTACTATGTATCCCAGCTTTTCCTGGGAGCGGTACGCAGAGCTTGGAAAGCTGTTTCAGCTTGATGAAAAAAAGCGGATTGCCCGCTTTTCCAAGGGAATGCAAAAGCAGGTTGCTTTTTGGGTGTCTATGAGCTCGATGCCGGATGTCATTATTTTGGACGAACCGGTAGACGGGCTTGACCCGGTCATGCGAAAAAAAGTTTGGAGCGTTATTTTAGAGGAAGTGGAAGCGCGCGGCGTGACGGTTTTAATCTCCAGCCATAATCTAAGAGAACTGGAAGATGTTTGTGACCACGTGGGCATTTTGCATAAGGGAGAAATGCTTTTGCAAAAGGCCCTTTCAGACATGAAGTCTGATACCTTTAAGCTGCAGCTTGCCTTTGACGGCGAATTTCCTGAAGAGCTAAAGGAGAAGCTCAGCATTTTAAATCACACTGTAAGTGGGCGTGTACATCTTTTAATTTTGCGAGGCACAAGCGAGGAGATTTTAGAAACTGTTAATGCATTTTGCCCGCTGCTTGCTGATTTGATTCCTTTGACCTTGGAAGAAGTGTTTATCTATGAGTTAGGAGGGAAGGGCTATGACTTCAAAAACATTCTGGCTTAAAGGCGGTATCATTCGCCATAATATAAAGCGGTTTTGGTGGGTTTCGGCGATTTATACCTTTGTGTTGTTTTTATGTGAGCCATACATAGATTTGTGTAATAGGGCATCCTTACTTGACCGACTACAGCGGTTTCCTGATGTAAAGCTTCATGTTCTGGCAAACAATGAAATAACCTTTCCGTTGTTAATTGGTGCGGCAATTCTTTTGGGAATTTGCACGTTCCGTTATTTGCAGAGTACAAGAAGTGCAACCTTGTTTCATGCCCTGCCTCAAACCCGGACACAGCTTTATTTGTCCGGCGTGGCATCGGGGTTTATTTTGCTGGCTGTGCCGATTCTTTTAAACGGCATCATCTTACTTTGTATGAATCTGTTTGGCGGCTTTGCGACTGTTTTTACCCCGCTCCAGATTGCAGATTGGGTTGGCAGCCAGCTTCTTACCGGCATGGCAACCATGTGCTTTACAATTTTTGTAGGTATTTTTACAGGTAATTCTGCGGCGCAGCTTGTGTATGTGTTTGCTGTCAGCTTTGTGCCCTTGGGTGTGGTAGGGCTTCTCAGTGAGCTGCTTGACGGGTGGTTGTTTGGGTTTACGTCAGCCGGCATGAACCAGACCCTTGAGCTTCTTTTGGAGCTGGTGCCCATGTACTATCCTCAGTACCTTACAGCAGGCCCTATTTGGTGGATTCCGATTCTTGCCGGGGTTTACATTCTTCTGTTTGGCGGTTTGGGACTGTTTTTCTACCACAGACGTCATACGGAACGGGCAGGGGATGTTGTGGCGTTTTCCTGGATCCGACCGGTGTTTTTATATGGAGTGACTTTCTGTGTTATGCTTTTGGGCACCAGCTTTTTCACAGAAATCAGCGGTAGATTGCATGGAGCACCCAATGTGTTTATTATGCTGCTGTTTGCACTCATTGGTTATGCGGTAGCAAAAATGCTGTTGCTTAAATCCTTTCGGATTTTTACATATTACAAAGGCTATGTTGTGTTCGGTGTTTTAGTTTTATTAGCGTTTTTTGCTGTCAACAGCAACCTTTTCGGTTTTGGTACTCATGTACCGGAGGCGGATACGATTGAAAAAGCTTATGTGGGTGATTTCCTTTTAGTCGACTGGGCAAAGCGAGAGCCGAATGAAGGGTCAGGCAGCGAAGGTGCGGCAATCTTGCGGGAAGCTGCTGAGATTGAAATGGTGCGCACGTTGCATGGCGAGCTGATTCAGGTAGGCAAGCCGGAGGGAGATGAAAGACTGGGAACCCAGACGTTGTATGTGGCATATCAGCTTACCTCCGGCAGGAGGGTCGTTCGCGCATATGAGGGGCTGGGGGAAAAGCTTCATCCCATTTTTGACACGGATGCAGCAAAGGACAGTATGTTCCCCAATTTCCGTCTGCATCCTGAAAACATACGGTATTTGACAGTGCTACCCGGCGACAGGGAAAATAGCACCATCTACGGTGAGGAGAAGGAAGAGCTGGTATCTTGCATTCAGGCAGACTTAGACCGGCTCAGCTATCAGGAAATCAGCGACCGGTTTGTCTATAGGAAAGAAGTTGCAGCAGGCACACCTGCAAGTATGAACGTCATTTATGAGGATAAAATGGTCGATACTTACAGCATGGAGGTTGGCTTGGATGCTACAGACAGAGCCAATGAAGTGGTATGGTTCCAGTTTAATGAAAACTTTACAGAAACCTTGGGCTGGCTTCGGGCGAAAGGATATTTAGGGGAATAACCAATCAAAAAAACTGTGACTTTTGTTAAGTCACAGTTTTTTTGATTATAGGTAACTTTGAACCCAGAGACTCAGGATGACAACGGGCAGAATGTATTTTACATACACCTTGAGCCAGGCAGGGAATTTGGCGCCCTTGCCGGTGTTGGCTTCGGCTAAAAAGTTTTTCCATCCCCAACCATACCGACTGTTTGTTGCAAACAGCACATAGATCAGAGACCCTAAGGGCAGAATGTTACTGCTGACAATGAAATCTTCTAAATCCAAAATGGTGGTGCCGGCACCCAGCGGCGTAAAGCCTGACAAAAGGTTAAAGCCCAGTGCACAGGGAAGAGACAGGGAAATTATTAGTCCGCAGTTAATCAGGCAGGATTTTTTGCGGCTCCATCCCCAGCGGTACATGCTGTAGGAAATAATGTTTTCAAATACAGCAACTAAGGTTGACATAGCGGCAAAAATCATAAATAAAAAGAAACAAGCACCCCAGAGTCTGCCGCCGGACATAGCATTAAACACATTGGGCAGAGTTTCGAAAATCAGGCTCGGTCCGCTATCCGGCTTAATGTCAAAGGCAAAGCAGGCGGGAATTACAATGAGACCTGCCATAATGGCAACAAAGGTATCTAAAACTGCAATGGTGATGCTTTCGCCCATAAGCCTGCGTTTTTTGCTAATATAGCTGCCAAACACTGCCATGGAGCCCATGCCGATGGACAGAGTGAAAAACGCCTGTGCCATGGCTGCCATAATCACTTCGCCAACGCCTTTTTCCGCCATCTTGCCAAAGTCGGGAATCAGGTAGTATCGAAGGCCTTCCGACGCACCAGGAAGCGTAATCACGCGGATGGCTAAAATAACAATAATGGCAAGGAGTGCCAGCATCATAACCTTGGTGATTTTTTCTACGCCGCCTTTTAAGCCAAGGGAGCAAATACCGAAACCGATGACGGTAGCAAGCGCCATAAAGCCGATGAGCAGCCAGGGATTCTGTATCATGGCATCAAATTGTGCAGAAATCTGCGTGGCAGTATTACCTGCAAAGTCACCGGTGAGCATTTTGATAAAATAAATAAACATCCAACCGGTGATAACCGTGTAAAACATCATGAGCAGATAGTTGCCA
Organism: Clostridia bacterium; assembly: GCA_017507525.1. GTDB lineage: Bacteria > Bacillota > Clostridia > UBA1381 > UBA9506 > UMGS755. Next base: position 5,295 of record JAFWAT010000031.1, read on the forward strand.
ATTATGGCAACAGGGCTATACCAATGCCATTTGGTGCCTTTGGGCTCTAGTTCCTGAAAGGATGTTGCGATGCTTTTTCCGCTAGAGCGACCTACGGAAAACTCAATGGTCATGATGGGAATGCCGAAAATCAGCAAAAACAAAAGGTAGATTACAATAAATGCAGCACCGCCGTATTCGCCAACAATGTGGGGAAAGCGCCAGACGTTACCAAGACCGATGGCACAGCCGGCGGAAATTAAAATAAATCCAAGACGGGACCCAAACTGTTCTCTTTCATTTTTCAAAGGATTGCCTCCTTATTCGTTCAGTAAAAAAAGCGGGCGAAAAAATCGCCCGCATATGTGCTTGTGATAACAATCTGACGTTTAGGCTCACGCTTTGCCGTCGCAACCCAATACGTTGATGAGCTTGTTCTTAACCAGTTCTTTGATTGCTGCACGAGCCGGAGTCAGATACTGTCTGGGGTCAAAGTGTGCAGGGTTTTCAGCCATGTACTTACGGATAGAACCGGTCATAGCCAGACGCAGGTCAGAGTCAATGTTAATTTTGCAAACTGCAGACTTTGCAGCTTCACGCAACATTTCTTCGGGAATACCGATAGCATCAGGCATGTTACCGCCGTTAGCGTTAATCATATCAACAAATTCAGGGATAACGCTGCTTGCACCGTGCAGAACGATGGGGAAGTTGGGCAGACGCTCTTCAACTTCTTTTAAGATGTCAAAACGCAGCTGGGGTTTCTGACCGGGTTTGAATTTATAAGCGCCATGGCTTGTGCCGATAGCGATTGCCAGAGAGTCAACACCGGTACGGGTAACGAATTCTTCAACTTCAGAAGGACGGGTGTAAGAAGCATCTTCTTCAGATACGTTTACATCGTCTTCAATACCAGCCAGACGACCCAGCTCACCTTCAACAACAACGCCGCGTTCGTGAGCGTAATCAACAACCTTTTTGGTCAGTTCAATGTTATCTTCAAAGGAATGGTGAGAACCGTCAATCATAACGGAGGTAAAGCCACCGTCAATACAAGACTTACACAGCTCAAAGCTGTCACCATGGTCAAGGTGCAGACAGATGGGCAGATCGGTTTCGATCAGCGCAGCTTCAACCAATTTCACCAGGTAAGTGTGGTTAGCGTATTTTCTTGCACCTGCGGAAACCTGCAGAATCAGGGGAGCGCTGACTTCTTTTGCAGCTTCTGTGATACCCTGAATGATTTCCATGTTGTTTACGTTAAAAGCACCGATAGCATAGCCACCGTCATATGCTTTCTGGAACATTTCTTTACTTGTTACTAATGCCATTTGGTTCAACTCCTTAAATTTTTATCATATCTATTGTATCAAAATTCATGGTTAAAATCAATAGTCAAATTAAATTATTTGACATTTTTTTCACAACAATCGTATGATAAAAACGGGCGAACCGGTTTGGTGCTTCTAAGAAAGCGGCTTCGTTTTAAAACACAAGTCTTTTGGTGCAAAGGAAAGAATCAGGCAGAGGCAGACAAACCCCATAGCGGCGCTAAGGTCTTGTATAGGTTTAGGGAGAATGACGGGAAACTCCTGCGGTTCAATGACCTTTCCTTTTAATGTAACAATGGAGCGTTGCAGACAACAGAGAAAAGAGGTTTTTTCTTCGTCTGTACTGAACGAGGAGGCGGTTACCGTTGCCAGAGGGTTTAGGCCATAGGTGATTACCAAAGATTTTTTGCCGGGCGGTGTGATTTTTTTGTCAGAATTTAATAAGGTAATGTAGTCAGCGCCTTTGGTAGATATCTGTTGATGAAGTAAAAGAACATCGCAGCTTTTTTGTGCGGAGGGTTCTAAGAGGAGATAATTGCAATCGGGGGAGGTTTCCTTGCGGTATGCCTTTTGTCCTTTTGCCTTTAGCGCAAGCTGAAAGAGTTCTGAAATCATATGTTCTTCCTCGGCGATTGTGATGGTGACCATGAAAACACTCCTGTTATCGTCATTCTTTTACTATTTTGACAGAAAAATGTTTTTTTATGCGGCGTGAAGCATAAACCGGATTTTGGGAGAATAGACTAAAACAGAGGAATATAATGAAGGAGGAGCAAATGATGCAGATTGATTTTCAAAAAGAAAATTTACATGTCAGTGAATTGGCAGCCAATCAGGCAGCAAGCCTGCTTGTTGAAGGGGATGTAATTGTTCCCGATATTAAGCCGGATGTAAAAGAGGTTTTGCTGACAGAAGCAACAGCAGTTGTGACAAACCATAGTTTTGCAGAGGGAAAATTAAGCTTTTCGGGTGTTACAGCGGTGAAAATTTTGTATATTCCGGAAGGCGATAGCGACGGTGCCAAAAGCATTGATGCCAAGTTTGAATTTAAAGATGTGATAGAACTGGCAAAAGAGGACATGGCTGATGTGAACGTAAAAGCGCAGGTGGAGCATGCTGAGTTTTCTCTCATTAACTCCCGTAAGCTTAACATGAAGGTTGTGGTAGCGGTTTCTGCCAAATGTTACAGACGAAAAGAGGTCGTGCTGCTGTCTGATGCAGCAAAAGACTGTCCCCTCAAGGTCCGTACCCGCGCCTTGTCTTCCTATCAGGTCATTGCAGACACGTCGCGGGAACTGGTGGTTTCTGAAACGCTGGAAATCCCGGCGGCAAAACCGGATGCCGATGAAATTATTAAACTGAGCGCCAAGGCTTTTCGGGGCGAATGTAAAATTATGTCCGGCAAGATGATTTTAAAAGGTGCATTGGTCGTACATACCCTGTATCAAAGTCTGGACCCGGAAGACGGCATCCATACCATGGAACATGAATTGCCCTTTGGTGAAATGGTAGAGGTTGAGGGGCTTGATGATGCTTGTCTTTGCAATGTTTCCTATGAGATCAAGGATGTTTATTACGTATTAAAGGATGATTTAAACGGTGACCCAAGAGTTATTTCTTTGGATGTCGTGCTTCGTGCCGATATTTTGGCATCGAAAATACAGGATGCACAATGCATTGAGGATTGCTACAGCGTATCAGGGCGTGCAGAAGTGGCTCGTGACAAAATGCAGCTTGATGAACTTTTGTGTGAGGGAATCAGCCATTTAAGCTTGAAAGAAATTCTCACCGTGCCGGAAGGTGTGCCGGCTGCAAGTGCTGTGTACAGCTTAGACTGTAAGCCTAAGGTACAGGAGCTTTTGGTGGCAGATGAAAAACTGATTATCCGTGGCAAGCTTACGACCTTTGTTCTTTACGGCAGCGCAGAGGGTGAAGCGCCGCTGTATAGCTTAATGGGCGAATTTAATTTTGAACATTCCGTTCCTGCAGAAGGCGCTGATGAAACCGCTTTTTGCGAATGCGGTGTAACTGACCAGAATATTAGTTTTACGCTAAACGCTGCTTCAGAAATTGAATTGCGGTGTGTGTTAGAGTTTTATACCCGTGCCGTTCGAAAGCAGGAGATTGAACATATCACCGGCTGTGAATTAATGGAAGATGAATCCGGCCAAACCGAAAGTCGGGGACTTGTGATTTACTTTGCGCAAAAGGGCGATACACTGTGGGATGTTGCCAAGCATTACCGGATTGACCAGGATACAATTATGCAGCTCAATCAAATGGATAACGGGCAGATTCTCGCAGGACAGAAGATTTTGATTCCCGGAAGATAAACATTCAGTCATTGTGTCATTTTATGGTAAGCTTGCATATGATATGGTATAGAGAAGGAATCTCATATTCCTGACCTTGCGTCTTATCCGCCCATAGGCAAGACGCAAGCACGATAGAATATGTGGGCAGAAAGGTATGGATTTTATATGAATGAAAAAATGCGTAACCCCTACGGTGGTGGCTGCAATGACCCCAAGGAAGCAGTCTGCATACATACCGATAAAATTTATGATTCCTGCAAAGATAAGGACTGTATTGAAGATGCCCGGGTGTATTTCACAGCAGCTGCACAGGAAGTGATTGACAGAGCCGTAAACGTCAAATGCAGAAAATCAGAAATTATCTGGGTGTTTTCTGATGTAGAGCCGGTGCCCTTTAACCGCGGTTATTTCACGGTGGATTTAAAGTTTTTCTTTAAAATCACCTTAGATGCTTTCACCGGCGTGGGCAAACCCTGCAAGGTTGAGGGCCTCGCCAGCTTTGACAAAAAGGTGATTCTGTTCGGCTCAGAAGGCTCTGCTAAGGTCTTTGAATCCCGCTACAGCTATGACAGCTTTGATGAACAATTGTGGCAGAAAACCAACATGCCAAAAGCAGTCGTTGAGGTGGTTGATCCGTTGTGCTTGGCAGCTAAGGTGGTAGATAGCCACGATAAGCTCTGCTGTTGCTGCGAAGAGCTGGACTTTTCCAGAATTCCGCAATGTGTTTGCAACGTTTTTGATGATGCACTGGTTTTAGGCGGAGACAGAAAGCGTGTGTTTGTTTCCATCGGTCTTTTCTCCATTGTTAAGATTGAAAGAAGCGTACAGCTTTTGATTCCTGCTTATGATTTCTGCGTGCCTCAAAAAGAGTGCGTAGCATCCAGCGAAGACAGCCCCTGCGACTTATTTGAGCAGATTGAATTCCCCTTTGATGAGTTCTTTCCGCCGGAAAAAGACGATTGCAAATTTGAAAATTTATCCGATTTGCGCCAGAGCTGTTGTAATTGACAATATGGAAAAAGCCGCCCTCGGGCGGCTTTTTTATATTTACGGTTGTATGATTTCTCCGTTTTTATAATACACTCGTTTTACTCTTGGCATAATGGTGCATACCACTTCATAGTTAAAGCTATGGCACATGGCGCCAAATTCTTCGGCAGTTATACGCGCGCCTTGGTTTTCACCCAGAATAATAGCGTGCATACCGACGAAAACGCCATCAATGTCTGTCACATCTACCATAATCTGGTCCATGCAAACCTTACCCACAATCGGTGCTTTTTTACCGTTTATCAGCACATACCCTACGCCGGTCAAAGAGCGGTTAAAGCCATCGGCGTAACCGATGCTGACAGTTGCAATTTTTCTCGGAGAGGGCGCTTCATAAATGTGACCGTAACCAATTTTAAAACCCTTGGGCACTTCTTTTATGTGCACCACATGGCTGACAACCTCCATGGCAGGAATCAGGTCTATTTTGCTCATATCCATCTCATCAGAAGGCGCCAGACCGTAAAGGGCGATGCCAAGACGACACATATCATATTGCTTTGCAAAATCCATAGTTCCTGCACTGTTGCAGATGTGCTTTATGGGGATGTTCACGCCCCGCTTTTCCAGCCGTTCAATAAAGCAATCAAACAGCTCGGTTTGCTGCAGGGCATCCGCTTTGTCAAAGCAATCCGCACAGGCATAATGGCTAAAGAGCCCCTCAAGGGTAATGCCGGCAAGCTGTGAGATTTCCTTAACACAGTCGGCACTGGTGGCGTCCGGGGTAAATCCTATCCGACCCATACCGGTATCGATGGCTACATGAACCTTTGCTTTTTTACCTCTGTTTGCTGCCGCATTAGAAAGAAGCCTTGCCTCGTCAAGGTTATAGATTGTTGCAGTCATGTCATTGTCAATCATGACATCAAACAGCGTAGGGCTTGTGTATGAAAGAATGAGAATCGGTTTACAAATTCCGCTTTTCCGCAGTACAATGCCCTCGTCAAGACTGGCCACCGCCAGATAGTCCACATCATTTTCAATATGTTTGCTAACCGTCACACTTCCGTGACCATAAGCATCAGCCTTGACCACTGCCATAGTCATGACACCCTCGCTTATGCAGGATTTAAGCTGGTTTAAATTATGGGTGATGGCGCTGAGATTCACCGCAGCATAGCTTCTGTAGTATCTTTGATCAATATAAGCAGATGTCATGATTTCACGACCTTTCTGAAATAGCCTTGCGTATAGGCATTGCCGTAATGCCTTCGTTTTACAAAGCATCTCATATTTTTTTCATATCCATTTTATTATTTAGTTTCTTCGTAGAATTCACGCATAACTTCACCTTGAAGGGCTTTGAGGAGTTCGGGCGCTTTGCCGCCAACGGGCTTGCCGTCAATTTCTTCGGCACTGAGGCAGAAGGTGCTTGCAGAGGAGATAATGATTTCATCTGCGTTCATGAGTTCATCTACGGTAAAGGGTGTTTCGCTAACTGCAATGCCAAGCTTTTTGCAGGCTTTAATCAGATGAGCTCTTGCGATACCGGGCAGAATGAGATGGTCTGTGGGTGCGGTCATAAACACACCGTCTTTTATAATATGAACATTACTGTGTGCACATTCTGTTACCCTGTCGCCGCTATGAAGAACGGCCTCATGACAGCCGGCTTCTTTTGCTTTCTGAGATGCCATAACTGAGGGAATCAGGTTCAGGGTTTTGATGTTACAATGTAAAAAACGTGTATCTTCTAAGGTAATCAGCTTAACCTTTTTATATACGTCAATAACGTCCTTGTGGGTTATGGTAATCCAGAGATTACCCTTTGAACCATCCTCTAAAAAGACATGGTCTCTTTTGCCGGTGCCTCTGGTTACCTGCCAATAAACAAAGTTTTCACCGGTATCCATTTTGGAAAGCATATCGTTTAAGATATCTTTCATTTCCTGCTTTGTCTGTGCAATTTCAATTCTTAAAAGGGCAGCACTGTTATAAAGGCGGTCGATGTGCTCATCTAAAGCGAAGATTTTGTAATTACGGCTGCTGGTTGCATCATAGACACCGTCACCGAAATAACAAACTCTGTCATTCATAGGGATTGACATTTCTTCGATTTCACCAAATCTGCCATTATAATAGCCCAGATTTTTCATTTTTATTAGCCCCTTTTCGCTATAATAAAAAGCGGAGTCAACCTTTGGTTGGCTCCGTTGCCATTTATATTCATTGTAGTCTTTTACACATAATTTGTCAAGTAATATCAGGTAATTTCTTACATATCAATCATTTTTTTCTGTTTATTTTCAGATTAAAAAATTGACGTACAAGACATATATGACGGAAGCAATGGTTTTTTATTATTTGTGTATCATGCTGACATCCCGTTCAATGGGCTCATTAATTGTCATATGGAGATATACGTCTTTTTTCTCCCCTTCAATTAAAAATTGCACCTTATCAATACCGGATAACTCGGTCAGGGAGTTAACAATGGAGTAGATTGTTAGTTGTTCTGCAGAGGAACCCACATTATTTTTTGTTACAAAATCAGAGGATAGGTTTACAAAGCATACTTTGTCCTTGGTTTCAATCGAACGGATTTTAGTTTCCGGCGGCACGGTGTAGCCGGACTCCTGTACCTCGGGTCCGCGGATTAGTTCCTGCATAACCAACTTTTCCAATGAATCACCGCGGCGAACCTTTACCCGGCGGATTTCCGGTACTAGGTTTTCTGCGTTCATGTCAGAAAAATAGAGGGTGATGTTGGCTTCGTCTTCCGTCAGCGTGTCTGCAACAAACACAACATCCGATTCTTTTAAAATGCCTTGTTCCGTTCCGTCTGATGACAGCAATGGCTGCCCTTCAATGGTAACAAGAACCTGGTCAATGCCCTGAATGGAACACAAGGATTTTACCACGGAGGCTAGTGCCAAAACATCATAGATGCTTTGTTCATGATAAAATTCTTTTGAAAGATCTACTTTGGCAAGGGTTTTGTCTGTAGTTACAGATAAAAGTCTTGTTCCCGCACGAACCGTTCTGGACATGTCGGCAGAGACGGGACCTTCGATTAACGTTTCCATAATATATTCAGGCAGCTCCTGTGCTGTTTTATCGCTGACATCAAGAGCCAAGGGCACAAGGTCTGTTCCCTCTGCGTTGGCAAAATACACAACAGCCTTTTTTTGTGACCCGGAAATAAAATCGGGGCTTGCCTTTCGGGGATTATTACAACCGGTGAGAATCAGCATAACAGCAATGCATATGTAAAAGATTTTTTTCATCATAATCTACCTCCTCATCAAACGGTTTTTGCAGACTATAAGCTTACTCTATTTATATCATACTACATACCCATTAAAAAATCGTGACAAATTGATTAAAATTTTAATATAATTTAAAATTACAACCGTTTGATTGTTTGTGGTTTTAAGTCACAAAATTAAGAAGGAATTCGTTTTAAACGAATTCCAGCTCCGCAAATAATGTATTTCTTATTTTCACAAATTTTTACTGCATCTTTTGTTTTAAAGCGGTCTGCGCTAAATGCGACGGCTTTAAAGGTTTTATCTTCTTTTCAGTCGTTCAACTTCGGATTCTAAGGCTCTGATTTTTTCTGTATATGCTAAAATATTTTTAGACAACACCTGTTCATTCTTTTTCAGACGAATATAGTCATCAGCTAAATTTACGGCGGCTAAAACCGCAATATTAGCCGTGCTGAGAGTAGGGTCAGAGCATGAAACCTGCTGCATTTTTTTATCAACTAAGTCAGAAACGCTCAGCATATATTCCCGGGATTCAGAAGATGCCAGCGTATATTCGCCACCACCTATTTTAACTACTAATTTATTTTTATCAGGCATAGAAGTCTCCCTTCTGTCTGCCGTGGCAGACGAAAAAGTTGTAACAATTGTTACCGGGCCAGCTCTGCTTCTATAATATTATCCATGATTGTTTCAATATTTTGCTGTGAACAGGATTTTGCTACCACCAGCTCGCTGACTAAAATCTGTTTTGCATTTGAGAGCATTTTTCGCTCGCCGGTAGAAAGCCCCCGCAATTTGTCGCGATACATCAGGTTTTTCACAACGGTAACCACGTCTGAAATATTGCCGCTTTTGATTTTAGTCATGTTATCCCGATAGCGCTTGTTCCAATTAGAATCCATGACAATGGCACATGCTTTAAACTCCTCCAGCACGTGATCGGCTACGTCCGGGTCAATGACTTCACGCAAGCCGATTTCCTCTGCGTTTTGCATGGGAACCATAACTTGCATATCACCAATGGGAATTCGCATAATATAATACTGCTGCTTTTTGCCCATAATTTCCCGTTCTTCAATTGATTCAATCACACCTGCACCGTGCATGGGATAAACGACTTTTGAGCCAATATGATACTGCATCGCCACAGACCTCCGTCTCAGAGTGGATCAACCTTAATTCTATTGTAATACAAATAAACTTGGATGTCAAGACTCGAAAAAGAGAAAAATATCCAGCAAAAAATCGAGAATTTGTTGTGAAATTTATCAATTTAGCAAGAATTTTTGCATATTTGGTAAGAGTGTTTGCAATTTTCTATGAAGTTGTGTATAATGTATTTTATAGTAATAAGCGTTAATAGGAGATGAATCAAATGGAAAACAATAAAATTACATTAGCGGTTATGGCTGCCGGCATGGGAAGCCGTTTTGGTGGCTTGAAGCAGATTGAACCGGTTGGGCCGAATGGCGAAATTATTATTGATTATTCTGTATATGATGCCAAAAAAGCCGGTTTTGATAAGGTTGTTTTTATTATTAAGAAAGAAATCGAAAAGGATTTTCGAGAGGTTATGGGCAGACGCATTGAAAAGATGATTGATGTTGATTATGCGTTTCAGGAACTGGATAAGCTGCCGGAAGGCTTTTCTGTGCCTGATGGAAGAACCAAGCCCTGGGGTACCGGTCATGCCATTTTATGTGCCAGAGATTTAATTGATACGCCTTTTGCAGTTATCAATGCTGATGACTACTATGGTTCTTATGCCTACAAAACAATGGCGGAGCATTTAAAAGCGGGCACAGAGGATTACTCAATGGTGGGCTTTTTGTTAAAGAATACCCTGACTGAAAACGGTACTGTGGCTCGCGGTGTTTGTGAGGCGGAAAACGGATATCTAAAGACCATTACCGAGCGCACTAAAATTCAGGATTCTAAGTACACAGAGGATGGAGAAAACTGGATTACTCTGCCGGAGGACACTATTGTTTCCATGAATTTGTGGGGCTTTGATACCTCTATTTTTACATATTTGGAAAAAGGCTTTACTACTTTCTGTAAGTCAAGATTAACAGAAGAAAAAAGCGAATTTTTCCTGCCCAGCGTGGTAGATTCCTTAATTCAAAGCAACGAAAAGAAGGTTCGTGTGCTGTCTACCCCTGAAAAATGGTATGGTGTTACCTACCGCGAGGATAAAGAGATGGTGAAAGCGGCTATGGAAAAGTTTGTTGCAGAAGGTAAGTATCAGGGAATTTAACAATTACACGGAGGAAACATTATGCCGGAAAAGATTTTATTAGTTGCAACGGGTAATGTGGGCAAACTGAAGGAAATTAAATCCATCTTAGCGGATTTTCAGGTGATGGGCGCCAAGGAGGCAGGCATTTCGTTTGATGCAGAAGAAACAGGCAGCACGTTTTCTGAAAATGCTGCAATTAAAGCAAGGGAGTTAAAAAAATTAACGGAGCATGCAGTGCTGGCAGATGATTCCGGCCTGTGTGTGGATGCTTTAGATGGTGCGCCAGGCGTATATTCTGCACGGTATGCAGGAGAGAATGCTACAGATGAAGCCAATGTGGATAAGCTGCTGGCTGTGCTGGCGGATGTGCCGGAGGAAAACCGAGGTGCACAGTTTCGCAGCACGGTTTGCCTGATTACAGAAGAGGGCAAGGAAATCTACGGCGAAGGGGTCTGCCGTGGCAGGATTCTCACAGAGCGTCAGGGTAGCGGTGGTTTCGGGTATGACCCGGTGTTTTATTCGGATGATTTATGTGAAAGCTTTGGGGTTTTAACCCATGAACAAAAAAATCAGGTTAGCCACAGAAAACGTGCGCTGGAGGATTTGCTGAAAAAATTATAACATAAAAGCGGCTGTCGTAGTGCCTACGACAGCCGCTTTTATGTAAGTATTTTTATTTCTTATCTTTTTAAGTCTTTTCTGTTTTCACGAATGGTTTCAACGGTTGCAATCAGCTGTTCTTCAATTGCATGGAGCACGCCATCAGCATACTGGTTTGCACCCAGTCTGATTTCACGGGCGTGATCCTGAGCGCTTTCTACAATCTGATTTGCGTTCTCATAAGCCTGCTTGGTAACCTCATGCTCATTAATCATACCGGCAATTTTGTCTTCGGTGCTCTTAATGATAGCAGCAGCCTCTTTCTGTGCATCTGCAATGATGCGCTGACGTTCGTCTTTGACCCATTTTGCCTGCTTCATCTCTTCAGGATATTTAATTCTGGCTTCCTGCAGAAGATCCAGAAGTGCATCCTTATCAATGATGCCGCGACCAACAAACGGAATTGTGAAGCTATGTTCGATTTTATCTTCCAATGCCTCAATGATTTCTAAAATTTCCATTCTTACCGCCCCTTTTCAATCTTTTGTCTAACATCCTCATATATTTCCTTGGGAACCAAGTCGGAAAAATCACCGCCCAGGCTGGCAATTTCTTTGACAACGCTGGAACTGATGTAGGAATAATTTGCGTTGGTAACCATGAATAAGGTTTCGATGTTAGCATTTAATTTTTTATTTAATTGTGCCATTTGATATTCATATTCAAAATCAGAGATCGTACGCAAGCCTTTAATGACTGCTGTGGCGCTCTGCTGTTTAGCAAAATCAACCAAAAGACCGTCAAAATACATGACCTTGCAATTTGTAAGATCGGTTATTGATTTTTTGATCAGCTCGATCCGTTCATCTACAGAGAACAAAGGATTTTTCGCAGAATTGTTTAAAACGGCGATAATAACAGTGTCAAACAATTTGCAGCTGCGGCGGATAATATCTAAATGTCCGCATGTGACTGGATCAAAACTGCCGGGATAGATTGCAATGCTCATGTGCTACAACTCTTTCAAAAGCAGAACACGTGCTCTGCCGTACTTTTTATCACGCAGGACTTCAAACAGGTGCGTGACCTCTTTGGGAGGTTCACCTTCTGTTTCGCAATAAATCACACCATCAGGGGCGAGAAGCTTCCGCTCGGCAATCAGTGCCAATGCATTTTTTAAATACTCTCCCTGATAGGGTGGGTCTAACAAAATTAAATCAAACTGCCCATCGGCATTTTGCAAAAAAAGCAAATAGTCACTTTTAATCAAGCGTGCCTTATCAAGCAGATGTGTTTTTTCAAGGTTTGCTCTTGCCGTAGAGAGCGAACGATCAGAACTGTCAACCAAAACAGCGTTTTCGGCACCACGGCTTAAGGCCTCAATGGAAAGCGCGCCGGTACCGGTAAACAAGTCAAGGACGGAGGCACCACATATGCGACCGGTTAGCATGCTGAACAAAGCTTCTTTTACCCGGTCATGGGTGGGACGCACAGCTAAGCCTTCAGGACAAATGAGTTTTGTACCTCTGGCAGAACCTGCAATCACTCTCAATGTTAACCAACCCCGATTTCTGTTTTATGACAGTAAAATACTATTATACATATACTATTTTTACATATTTTATGGTAAATGTCAAGAGTTTTGTCAAAAAATCAGCTAATTGTAACACGATTGTTAAACAATGCATCAATTTTCTTTGTAATCTGCGTTTTTTCTTCCGGTGTGCAGGGTGTTTTATTATCCAGATAGTCCCGTGCGGCTTTTGTGGTTTGTTCCAGCAAGGCCATATCAGAATATAGGCTTGCAATGCGAAACTGGGGTAAGCCGTGTTGCCGTGTGCCAAAAAATTCACCCGGTCCCCGTTGCTTTAAATCCTCCTCAGCAATCTTAAAACCATCGCTTTCTTTTTTCATGACGGAGAGCCTTGCGATGGCAGCTTCCTGAGAGCTTTGCGACAACAGAATGCAGTAGGATTTTTGATTGCCGCGGCCCACACGACCTCTGAGCTGGTGAAGCTGCGAAAGGCCGAAACGTTCGGCGTTTTCGATGAGCATAATCGTCGCACCCGGAACGTCCACACCGACTTCAATAACGGTGGTGGCAACAAGGAGAGACAGTTCGCCGTTTTTAAAGGCGGTCATGACCTTGTCCTTTTCTGCACCCTTCAGCTTGCCGTGGAGGATTCCCACGGAGCTGGCTGTGAAGCCGTACTGCTCCAGTTTTTTTATGTATGCCGTAACGGATTGCAATTCAGTCAGTTCGGAATCTTCCACCAGGGGGCAAACGATGTATGCCTGTCTGCCCTGGGCGAGTTCTTTTTTTAAAAAGTCATAAATTCGCTTTCGGTAGGATTCATTCACGGCAAAGGTTTCTATTTTCTGCCTGCCGGGGGGTAATTCATCAATCATAGAAACATCTAAATCACCATAAACAATCAAGGCAAGTGTGCGGGGAATTGGTGTTGCACTCATAACAAGAACGTGGGGATTTTCCCCTTTATCTGTCAAAAGACGGCGCTGGTCCACACCGAAACGGTGCTGTTCATCGGTGATGGCTAAGCCTAAATTTGCAAAGGCAACGTCTTCTGATAAAAGTGCGTGAGTGCCCACCGCAAGCTTGGTTGTGCCATCTTTTATTCGGGCAAGGGTTTCACGCTTTTGTTTTGCCGGCAGAGAACCGGACAAAAGCTCAATGGTAACATTGTGGGGTGCGAAGAGTTTTTTTAAATTGTTAAAATGCTGAGCGGCAAGAATTTCCGTGGGTGCCATAAATGCCACCTGATATCCGCTTTTGACTGCAGCGTAGACAGCCGCTGCCGCCACAACGGTTTTACCGGAGCCTACATCACCGCAGACTAGGCGATTCATAACACAGGGTGCAGATAAGTCCCTCGCAATTTCAGCCATTACACGGCTTTGTGCACCGGTTGGGCGGAAGGGAAGAGAGTCAATAAAAGGCGTTATATCAGCTTTTACATGGGGTGGTTGGCAACGATTCTGGCGCTTTTTTAATGAAAATAATGCTGTCTGGAAGAAAAATAATTCTTCAAAAGCCAGCCTGCGCCGCGCAATGCGATAGGCGTTGCCATCTTGCGGAAAGTGGATATTTTCCAATGCATAGTTAATTTCACAAAGCTGAAATTGATTGCGCAGTGTAGATGGAAGGGAGTCCTTAATTTGCCCTTGACAAAACCTGAGTGCCTGTGACATGCAATCTGCCAGTATGCTTTCGGTAATCCCCTCGGTCAGGGGATAAATCGGCATGATTTTTCCCAGTTGCTTCCGTTCTTCGGGGTGTTCAAAAATAGGGGTATGCATCTGTTTTTTGGGGGTCAGCTGTACCTTGCCGAAAAACAGATAGGTTTCGCCTTTTTTCAGCCGCCCCTCAATAAAGCGATTATTAAACCAGACAAGCTCAATAAAGCCGGTTCCGTCTGATACACGGGCGGTGGAAACCCGAAGATTTTTCCGGATGATACTCGTTTTAACAGAAGAAGAAACGACCGCACGAATGCAGACCGTTTCTTCATGAGAAAGTTCTATAATTTTTTTACAAATGCCTCTGTTTTCATAGGCACGAGGGTAGTGCGTGAGTAAATCTGCCACGGTGAAAATGCCCAGCCGGGCAAAAGCGGCGGCGCGTTTTTCACCGACACCGGAGAGTGCTGTTATGCTGCTGGAAAATTCCGGGTTTATCATGACAGCAGTCCTCCTTTTTATGGGCAAAATTATTCAACCGAAACAATGTAATAATACAAGGGTTGCTTACCGCTGTGTACTAAAACATCACAATCTGTATAGGTTTCTTCAATATATGCCTGCAAGGCTTCGGCATCGCTATCTGCAACGTCTTCACCATAGAAAACGTTAATAATGGCACTGTCTTCATCAACCATGCCGGCTAAGAGCGCCTTGGCAACTTCGGCAGGGTCATCTCCTGCGGCTAAAATGTTTTTTCCGGTCAGGCCAATGATTTTGCCTTCGGGCAGAGTTTCGCCGTTTAAGTTAAATTCTCTGACCGCATAGGTAACGTTACCGGTTTTTACAAAAGAAGCCGCTTCTGTCATTGCTTCTTTATTTTCTTCCGGGGTAGCATCAGGCAGAAATGCCAGAATTGCTGAAATACCTTCCGGAATAGAGCGGGTGGGAATGACGACAACGTTTTTATCGGTCAAAGCGTCAACCTGCTCAGCCGCCATAATGATGTTTTTGTTATTAGGCAGAACAAACACCGTTTCGGCGTTAACCTTGTTGACTGCCTCTAAGATGTCATCAGTGCTGGGGTTCATGGTCTGCCCGCCTAAAATGACTTCGTTTGTGCCCATGTCACGGAAGAGGTCTTCCATGCCCTCGCCGGCTGCGACAGCCGCAAAACCGTAAGGTGCTGGGGGTTCCTTGGGAGCGGCAGGCGCATCAGAAGCAGACAGTTCGTTATGCTGATAGCGCATGTTGTCAATCTTAATATTCACCAGGGCACCCAGTTTCAAAGCTTCTTCAATGACGTAACCGGGGTTATTGGTGTGAATGTGCACCTTGATAATGGTTTCATCATCCACCACAACCATGGAATCGCCTTTTTTGGCAATGTTTTTAGAGAACAGGCTGCTGGATGCAGCGCCGTTATCTTTTTCAATAATAAATTCTGTACAGTAGCCAAATTTTATGTCACTGTCAGCGACTTTTGCAGAACCTTTTTTAGGAGCAGGCATTGCCTCTCCGTCTTCTCGCTCCACAATCTTGCCGGTTTCTAAGTAAGTAAGTGCACCCTCTAGGAGATATAAAATACCCTGACCGCCGGAG
The DNA here is from genome assembly GCA_017507525.1 of Clostridia bacterium. Classification (GTDB taxonomy): domain Bacteria; phylum Bacillota; class Clostridia; order UBA1381; family UBA9506; genus UMGS755. The sequence goes on from JAFWAT010000031.1 coordinate 20,821, forward strand.
TCTACAACGCCTGCAGCTTTTAATGCCGGCAGAATTTCCGGTGTCATGTCAAGGCTTTTTTGGGCAGCCTGAATGGTTGCCTTTAGCAGGGCAACGATTTCGTTATTATCGGCAAGGTAAGCGTTTGCCCCTTCTGCACCATCACGGGAAACAGAGAGCATGGTACCTTCAACCGGTTTCATAACGGCACGGTATGCCGTGGCAACACCTTCTGAAAAGGCCTTGCCAATGTCATTTGCATCCGCAATTTTGCAATCTTTTAAATGCTTTGACATACCACGGAATAGCTGGGATAAAATAACACCAGAGTTACCCCGGGCACCGCGCAGAGAAGCGCTGGCAACAACGCTCATCACATCACCCACAGAGTCAAAGCTGCGACCGATCAGCTCGCTTGCAGCAGCACTTACGGTCATAGACATATTAGAACCTGTGTCACCGTCAGGAACGGGGAACACGTTTAAATCATTTAAAATCGTTTTGTTGTTGACAAGTTTGTTAGCTGCAGAAATAATTGCATTAGAAAATTCTGTAGCATCCATTGTATAAATCAAGTCATGCACCTCCGGATTAATCCACACGGATTCCTTCAACGTTCACAGTTACTTTGCCAACACGGAAGCCGGTCATGTTTTCAATGCTGTAGCGAACGTTGCTGATAATACTGTCGGATATTACTTTGATGTTTACACCGTATTCTACAATAATGTGTAAATCAATGCTGATTTTATCATCTTCTGTTGTGACTTTAATTCCTTTTGTAATGGTATCCCATTTTAACAGGCTAGCAACCGTGTCGCCGGCGTTTCTGTAAGCCATGCCAACAACACCATAGCAACCGGTAGTTACCATACCGGCGATATGTGCGATGACGGTATTGCTCATAACAACTGCGCCACGTTCATTTTCAGTTTTAATTGCCATAGGAAAACCTCCTTTAAAAACGACAGTTTATGCTTTGCAATCGGAAACATAATTATATATAGTATATCATACTTCTTTGAAAAATACTAGATATATTTTTTGAAAAATGAAAAATATTTGCAAATGCTTCAATTCCAATGCCTAAAACACAGGTCAGGACTGGAAAGTGTATTTAATCTCATCACCTAAAAAGGTAAAGCGCAGGGGTTTTGCTTGGTTTAAATCATAAAAAACAGAGTTAACAGAGCTTTGCCCCGGCGCCCCCAGAAACAGATAGAAAACACCGCCAGAGGGCTCGGCACTGGTTTTGATACCGGGGGATACAACGAAAACGTTTTTACCCCTTTCGGTCAGCATATTCATGTAATAATTCCAGACGGTTTTTTCGTTTGCATCCAGCTTGGTAATGTTTGTATCCAAAATAAATACAATATTTTTCTCTGTTGCACTTTGGCACAGGTTTTTAATTTTGCTCCATGCGGTGCTGTCTGTCAGTCGGATGGAGGAGGCATTTTTGATGGAAAGCGTTACAATTTTGCTGTTTTCTATGGTACGCTCGGAATAATGGTTTGCCACAATACAGTTTTCGACCAGGTTCCAGTTATCAAAAAGCTGACTGGGGGCATAGATGTCGCCTGCATTTTGTAATGTTTGTAAATATTTTTTTATTTGCAACAAGCCGATAAACTTCTGCGGTGCGTTTGCTGTGGCAGCGACAGTAATTTTCTGACCGCCGGGAATTGTTCCGTAAAAATGGTCTTCTGACATGATATCATTGGAACGAAGATATGTTTCACCGTTGACAACGGCGTTTGCAGTCAAATTTTTATAAGACGCTGTTACTGTGCCTGTTGCGGCGGTTTTATTTAGAGTGTTACCGCTCATGGAAAGTGCATCAGAATGAGAGAAGGTAACAAGAGAAGCAGGAATGGGAGCGCTGTGCCCGTTTCTGTCATAGGCTGTGACCAGAAAGGTTTGGTTCTTATCTGTGGCAGAGACCTTTTCAGGAGAGATGCTGATGGAGAAAATATCTCCCAAAACCCTTACCTGCGTTTCTGCAACAATATTTTGATATGTAACAGAAACCGTGTGGTTGCCGGGTGTTTTAAATACTATGTTGTTGCCGGAAATCACCGCCTGACTGTCTGAGGTCTGAATCAGAACATTTGGACCGGTGATTCGGTTATAGTTTTGGTCACGGAATACATACCAAACATCGACGTTGTCTTCGCAAACCACTGTATTACTAGAGAGCTGAATTTCCCCGACTGCAGCAACCTCCAGCGGTGCTAAGTGAGATATAACGCCGATGGCGTTGGACACCTGCCTTAGGGAGGTAATGTCGTTTTTTACCTCCTGCGCACCGGTGAAAATGTTTTCTGTCACCATGGTGGTGCTGCCGCCGCCGTCTAAGTTGATGGCAGCATCGCAACCCAGCGCAATCATAAATTGCGCAAGGCCTTCTTGCGTCATACCGGGGCAATCTGTGATTCTGCCCTGAACAGCAACGAAATACAACGTATTTCCATCTGCAGAAACGCCCAGAGCCGTACGTGGATTTTTGCCGGAAATATTGTTTGTAAAGTTACAAACGGCACCGTTTTTTACAATCAGGGTGTTGCCGCCGATGGATTCTTTAATTGCCGGAACGTCAGGCGATAGCGTGGTTTCAACACGGATGACATCCCCAATGGCAAAATTTAAATTCAAAAATCCGTTAATTTCATAGTTGGCGGTGAAAACCGCACCGCCTTCAGGGATTGCAACCGGCTCGGCGCCCCAGGAAAAACCAATCATTTTATATTTGTTTTCTTCATATGGCTCACAAATCATGGCGTAATTGCCGATGGGAATGTTCACCGTGTCTCCCCAGGCGGAGGTAATCATGGTGATGGCGCCTGTAGTCAAGGGCATTTTGTTAATCTGGTAGAGCTCCACCGAGGAGAGCTGTGTAAGGGAAGTGTTTTCAGCATATAAGGTACCGCTGAAGGTAAAGTAATCAAAGATAGCAGAATTATCTTCTGTCAGGGCAAAGGATGCCAAACCGTCTTTTGCCGGGGTCGAAATCATTTCGCCGCCTGATACCATCATGCCCAGCATGTTGGTTTCGCCGGAAGAAAAGTTAAAAAAATCTCCGTTTACAGCGGCTTTTGTGCTGTGGGTTTCCGCCATTTGTTTAATGGTTGCAAGGCTGGAGCTGCCTTTGGCAGGGGAGAGCACCTTAACCTCTAAATCTTCGTCTTTTAGGTCTATTTTTACAACGCTTGTCCGCTGCCAACCCTCGGTTTTGTAGGTGTCAATCTCCTCGTAGAGAACGCCTTTTGTAATCTGCTCTCGTTTGATGTTTTCATATATTGTTTCCGCACTTATTGCAAGCTGCGATGTCATAAGCGTAGCTGTCAGGATAATAGCGAATAATTTTTTCATGTAATCACCTCTTTTTTTATTATAGCATAAGGCGCTTAAAAAGAAAAGACTTATTGACAAAAAAATGACCGCTATGATATAATATAGAATGTGTATATTTATGTAAAAATGAGGTTACAGACCATGAATTTTTATGATTTTTTTTCAAATTCCATGATGGTACTTAGAGGCTTTTTTCAAAGTGGAAAGCTTACGGGAAGCAAAAAGCTCCTTCGCTGTGAAAAGGGCGTAAGAATTATGAAACGAAACGGCAAGATAACGGTTGGTGACAGAGTTTTGTTGCACCGTTATGTTAAGCTGTCTGCATATGGCGGTGAAATTACCATCGGCGATGGCACCTATATTGGGGATCGTACGGAAATCCATGCGGGTGAACGCGTAAAAATAGGGAATCATGTAAACATTTCATGGGATTGTAATATCTTAGACCGTGACTACCATGGGTTTGAATCTGAAACAGAACGCATTGAGCCTGTTACGATTTGTGATAATGTATGGATTGGTTGCGGCTGTTTTATTTTAAAAGGGGTTACAGTGGGAGAAGGCGCTGTGGTTGCTGCAGGCAGCGTTGTCACCCGAGATGTTCCCGCAAAGTGCCTGGTGGCAGGGAACCCTGCAAGAGTTATTAAGGAAAATGTTTGGTGGAAAGCATAATTTAGGAGTTGTTTATTTTGAAGAAGGAAAGAAACATTTTAGGTGCCGTCAGTCCGGTTTTAATCATTACAGTGCTTTCAAAGCTTTTGTCGCTCCTTAGTGTTCAGATTTACATGGCACATTATGGAGTGGCAAATGAATATTTAAATATTTATTCCTATGTTATCAGCATACCCAACATCATTTTTACCTGCATTGGAACGGCACTTTCCACGGTGGTCATTCCCATTTATGTAGGGCACCGTGCCAGGGGGAGGCTTTCTGAGGCAAAGCGGTTTGCGGATAATATTATTACCGTGTCTTTGGCCCTGACCTTTATTCTCATGCTGATTGGCTTTGCCATTGCGCCGATTTTGCCTCGATATACGGCTTTTGCGGATAGCGATGCCTTATATTCCTTTACGGTGAAAGCGCTGATGATTGTTTTTCCCGTTATGTTTTTTTATGCTTTGAATTATATTTTTCAAGGCATGCTCCAATCTATGGGGCGGTATAAGCTTCCGGCATTTGTAACGGTTCCGTCTAGCCTGGTGGTGATTCTTTATACCGTATTTTTAGGCGATCGGTTCGGGATTCCCGGGCTTTTGGTTGCCACCGTTATTGGCTTGTCGTTGCAGGCGCTCATTTTGATTCCGCCGCTGATTCAGGAGAAGTATTTTTACAAGCCCTCTTTTGAAATTAAGCACCCCGACATTATTAAAGCAGGCAAAATGGCGATTCCGGTTCAGCTGGGTGTAGGTGCCTATCAGCTGAATATGCTCTATAATGTAACCATGATTGCCCGTTTTGAGGGTATGGTCACCCTGCTTACGTATGTTCAGAATTTAACTCTTCAAATGATTTTAGCACTTGTTTTTTCCGTAACGGCTGTTGTATATCCAAAGCTGACGGAGAGTGCTTCTAAAGGCAATATGGAGGAATACAAAGCCACGCTTGTTCGAGTGCTTAAGAGCATGAGTGCGTTGCTTATTCCCATGACCTTTGGATTTATCGGCGTGCGAAAGAGCTTATTGTCGCTTTTGGCGGGCTGGGGGCAGATTACCGAAGGTGACATTAATAAAGCTGCAATTTTGCTGGCGGTTTATGCCGTTGGCATTTTGGGCGTAGGCTTTAAAGAAATTTTAGACAGAGGTCTGTATTCTTTAGGGAACACAACCATAAGTGCTGTGAATGGTCTTGTCATTATGATTGCCAACATTTCCATCAGCTTGGTTTTGATTCAGTTTTTAGGCGCATACGGCATTCCCCTTGCATACAGCTGTGCTTCTTTAATTGGTATGTGCGTGCTTTTGTGTGCCGTGAAAAAGAAAATTGGAAACTTTGCTGAGGGGCTTGGCACGCTGATTGTAAAATGCGTGATATCTTCTTTGGTTATGTTTGCAGTTGTTGAAATATTAAACTGCGTCATTCCGGTTTCTGCAACCATTGTTGGCAAAGCCGTTAGTTTGTTTATTCCTGTTTGTGCAGGTGCTTTGGTATATGTTCTTATGGCGATTGTTTTAAAAATTACACCGGTTACGGAGCTGGTGTTCAAATTCATAAAAAGAGGAGAGAAACAACTTGGCTAAATTAAAGATTTTATATCTCATTAATCATGCAGGAAAAGCAGGTACGGAAAAATATGTTTATAATCTGGTTAAGACCTATAACGGAACAGATGCAGAATGTCATTTTGCATATTCTGAACCGGGTCTTTTACTTGAGCAAATGCAAGAGCTGGGGATTCCGTGCTTTCAGTTTACAATGAAGCATCCTTTTGATTTAAAAGCTGCAAAAACGCTGGCTCAGTATTGCCGCGAGCATCAAATTGATGTTATACATACCCAATACCCCCGGGAAAACTATATTGCCATTTTATCGAAACGGTATTACGCAGAACCGAGGGTGGTTTATACCTGTCACTTAACCTTAAAAAATTCCCTGCCTTGGCGTATGACAAACAGACTTTTTACAAAGCATAATCACAGAATCATTTCTGTGTGTAACAAGGGCAAGGAGCTCTTGATTGGTAACGGTGTACCGGCTGATAAAATTACGGTGGTATTTAACGGCATCGTTCCGTCCCAATCGGTGGAGAAAAATGTTGAAAAGAGAAAGGAATTCGGCATTGCTCCTGACACCTTTGTCATTACCACGCTAGCAAGATACCATATTGCCAAAGGGTTGGATTATTTTACAGACAGCGTTGCTAAGCTTAAAACAATCACTGACCGGAAATTTGTTGTTTTGTATGTAGGAGACGGGGAGCTGTTTGATGATGTGAAAACGCAGATTAAGACCCTCGGCTTGGAAAACGAAATCATGCAGCTTGGCTTCCGTAAGGACAGTCAGGAAATTTTAGCCATGAGTGATTTATATGTTAACTCTGCTAAGTGCTTTGAGGCTCTTTCCTTTGCCATTGTAGAAGCGCTGGATCATGCTCTGCCCGTTGTTGCCACAGACGTGGGCGGCAATTCTGACATTGTAAACAATGAAACTGGTTGTGGTATTTTGGTGGAATATGGGGATACTAATGCTATGGCAGAGGCAATTAAAACCATGATAGAGGATGAAGAAGCGTACAGAAACTTCTCCGAAAATGCCCGCAAAGCTGCCTTGAGCAGATTTAACTTGGAGGAACTGCTGAAAGAAACATATCAGTATTATTTTTAATATACAGAGGAGAAATTGGTAATGGAAAAGAAGAGGCTTAAGTTTAATCCGGTTGATGCTGTTATTGTATTGGTGATTGCTATCGCTATTGGGGTTGTTGGCATCAAATTCTTTTCCGGAGAAGGGTCAGCCGAAGCGATGGTTCAGTATAGAATCAGTTTCTTTTGTGAAGATGTACCCACCTATGCAGCAGAGCTGATTAAAGAAGGCGACAGCGTTACAGATGATGACAAAAAAGAAGAGTTAGGTGTGGTTGAAAGGGTTTCTCTCGGCCCCTCTAAGACCTATGCAACAACGGCAGACGGCGAAATGAAGCTTGCCCCGAAGGAAGACGCAAACAGCGTGGAAGTGGTTGCGTTAGTTCAGGCAAAAGAATTCCAGCACGGCATTGCGGTGGGATCTGCCAGATACGGTGTAGGCCACTCTTTGACCCTGCGTGTGGGCAAGACTAAAATTTTCGGAAGAGTTTCCGGGCTTGAAAAAATAAGTGAATAGCTTACTATGTAAAGAAATGGTGTAATATGATGTTTCGATCGCTGACATGGTGCGTTCTGCGGCGGGGTTGCCTGTTTGTAAGGAGCAGCATGGAATCAAGTTTCTTTTTGGGTGCGCTTGCATCCTTTGGTGATTGGATAAACCGCATGGTGAAAAGCAGCGGAGTTTATTCATGGCTTGACAGCAGTGTGTTGACAGAAAAATATTATGATACATCTTGTTTTTACAAACTCAATAACTGGATATGGAAGAAAACCTTGTGCGTTATCCGGCGGTTTTTTCTGCCATTTTGCAAACTTTTGGAGGGTTCTGTATGCCTACGCATTTACAGATTAACAGGAAATAAACTTTCCATTGCATGTTTATTGGCTCTGTTTTTGGGCGGTATGTTTGTTTTGCCGCATGAAAAATGGAATAATCTTTATTTTGTGTTAGCAATCGGTGGCTTTGGTTTTTGGCATGTACTTCGGGCGGTAACAGGGAAAGCGAAAGCGGTGCCGGTAAGACCCCGTTTGTCTGTCATAGCATTTATGGCAGCCCTTACCTACAGCACCCTTACAGCGACGGTGCCGGCAGATGCCGTTCGGTTTTTCTTGTTTTTGTTATCCTCTGTATTGTGTGCATTTTGTGTGCAGCAGGTTTTGGACACAGAGGAAAAATTGACTCGCTTTATAAACATTCTTTTGCTGTTTGTGGCAATCACCGGCATTTTTGGCATTGTGCAAAGGCTCATGGGTCTTGAGGTGAATCCGGAATTTGTGGATGTTCATACCAATCAAGGCATGCCCGGGCGGGTTTTTTCTACCTTTTCCAATCCCAACAGCTTCGCCCAGCTTTTGGTTCTGTTTATGCCTTTTTTTGTGCCGGGGATTTTGTTTTCAAAGACATGGAGAGGAAAAGCGCTCTTAACTGTCGCATTTTGTATTACCCTTGTATCCCTTGTGATGACATATTCACGTTCCGGCTGGGTTGGCATGGCAATCAGCACCGTTTTGTTTGTGAGTATATATGATAAGCGTTGGCTGATTCCTATGCTGCTTCTGGCAATTGCGGCGATTCCTTTTTTGCCTGAGACCGTTATAAACAGAATCTTTACCATTGGTTCGATGGAGGATTCATCAAATGCCTACCGGCTTTATATCTGGCAAAGCTGCTTTAGCATGATTGGGGATGTTGGCTTTACGGGTCTGGGTCTTGGACCGGCATCCTTTCAGGCGGTGTATCCTGCATATGCCTCGCAGGTTGCCGTTACGGCGCCCCACAGCCATATGCTGTATCTGCAGATTGTTTTGGAAACGGGTGTTTTGGGTGCGGTATCGTTTTTTGCATATATGCTTGGAGTGGTAAAACAAACGGCAGGCATGATGCGTTACATGAACCGGCAAAGAAAATGTTATGCAGCAGCAGGCATCAGTGCCCTTGCAGGCATTGCTTTTGTGTGCCTGGCAGAATATATCTGGTTTTACCCACGGGTTATGTTTGCCTTTTGGGTCATACCAGGCTTGCTTTGTGCCATAATTAAACTGACAAAAAGAGATAAAATTGAGAGGATGCGGAAATGAAAGTACTTCATTTGATAGCAGGTGGCGACAGCGGCGGCGCCAAAACACATTTATTCTCGCTTTTAGATAAGCTGAAAGCGAAAGCAACCGTCAGGGTTGCTTGCTTAATTGACGGCGTTTTCTATCAGGAACTGCAGGATCAGAATGTTGATAACGTTTTGTTTTTGCAAAGAAACAGGTTTGACTTATCTGTCGTCAGCGGCATTGCCGATATGATTAATCAAGAGGAGTTTGATGTTTTTCACGTGCATGGCGCTCGTGCCAATTTTGTTGCAGAATTTGTGATGAAAAGAATTAACATCCCTACGGTGACCACCGTACATAGTGATTATCTTTTGGATTTTGATGAGCCGGTTAAAAAATTCTTTTTTACAAATTTAAACAAGCATGCCCTTTCAAAAATTCCGTACCATATTGCGGTTTCGGATAATTTTAAAGATATGCTGATTGAACGTGGCTTTCGTGCAAACGGCATTTACACCGTGTATAACGGCATGGATTTTTCTTCGGTGCCAAAAGAGATTCTTTCAAAAGAAGCGTATGCAAAAAAGCACGGCTTTATTTATGATAAAAATAAAGTTTATGTGGGCATTGCGGCTCGTTTTGATGCCGTTAAAGGCGTGGATGTTTTTATTAAAGCTGCAGGCGAGGTTTTAAAACGACATAAGAATGTAGAATTTTTAATTGCCGGTGATGGTGTAGACAGAGAAAAACTGGAGGCACTGGCAGAGAAAACCGGCTTTTCTAATGCCATTCGTTTTCTGGGATTTGAAAGAGATATGTATGCTTTTTGGAATATCATTGACATCAACTGCCTGACGTCTATGTGTGAAAGCTTTCCGTATTCCATGTTAGAAGGTGCTGCTTTAGGCAAGCCAATGGTTGCCTCCCGGGTAGGCGGCATTCCGTCTTTTATCATTGATGATGAAACGGGCTATTTATTTACAAGCGGTGACTACAAAGAAATGGCAGAAAAGCTTTCCGTAATGCTTGATAATCCTGCGTTGCTCCTTGAGATGGGAAAAAATATTCAAGAACGAGCCATAACGCTTTTCTCTAGCGAAAAATTTGCTCAAGACCATATGCAGATTTATGAGAGCATCATAAAAGATTATCATGACGAAAAGCGGTACGACTTTGCCGTGTCGGGGTATTATGGCTTCCGCAACAATGGGGATGATGCTCTTTTAATGGCATTGACAGAACAAATTAAAAAAGAAAATAAGGATGCAAGACTGGTTGTTTTATCAAACCGCCCGAAAGAAACGGCACAAATTTATCGGATTGATGCCATTCACAGACTCAGGGCACTGAAAATAAGGCGTGCATTCAAGCAAACCCGTGGACTTATTTTTGGCGGCGGTTCTCTTTTGCAGGATGAGACCAGCAGTAAATCATTGTGGTACTATCTTTCTATTATTAAACTGGCAAAAAAATGCGGCATGAAGGTTATGCAGTTTGCAAACGGCTTTGGACCGATTAATAAACCATCTAACCAGCGCATAACAGTGGAGACGATTAATCAATGCGTCAATGTGATTACCACAAGAGATAAAGCATCGCTCCGGCGGATGCAGGAACTGAATATCCGGCAGGAAATGACGCTGACAGCAGACCCTGCTATGCTACTTTGCGGATGCTCTGACAAAGAGCTTTCCAAGCTGTTTTCCAGGTTAGAGATTCCGGAAGAGCCGTATATGACCATAGCGGTAAGAGAGTGGAAAAAGAATACGGAAAATTTCAGCCAAGAAGTTGCAAAAGCGCTCTGTGCTTTTGCAGAGCAGCATGATTTAAATGTTTTGCTGATTCCTATGCAGCATCCTCATGATGTTACAATATCTAAAGAGATTCAGAAACTGGTGGGAAAAAGGGCCTATGTTATAAAAGAAAATATAGGGATTAAAGAAACGATTGGTGTCATTGGCCGGTCAAAGGTGAATGTTGCAATGCGACTCCACAGCATGATTTATTCAGTGGCGCAAGGGGTTAAAACAGTGGCGCTTCGCTATGACCCGAAAATAGATGGGTTTATGGATTATGTCGGCTTGCATTATATCTGTAATGTGGAAGATTTGGAGCACAAAACGCTGCTTGAAAAAATAGAACAGGCCTATTCTGAGCCCATGAGCAAGACCTATCTGGAGCTTCGTGAGAAGGCAAAGCAAAATGTGACAAAAGCACTGGATATGATTAGGGAATAAAAGCAGGTATGGTCTTTGGTCGCAATTATTTTAAAACCTATATGTCAAATATAAAAATATATCTAAAAGGAGCGATGAATAATGGAATTTTTATTAAGTTGTGTGATTGTGATTTTAGCGTTGATTTTGATTCCCAACATTAAAATTGTGCCTCAGGCCCATGAGTTTGTTATTGAATTTCTTGGGAAATACAAAACAACCTGGTCTGCCGGTATTCATTTTAAAATTCCGTTTTTTGAAAAGATATCAAAACGGGTTACGTTGCAGGAGCAGGTTCTTGATTCGCCGCCGCAGCCGGTTATTACGAAGGATAATGTTACAATGCAGATTGATACCGTTATCTATTATGCTGTGTATGATGCCAAGCTGTTTGCGTACGGCGCTGTCAGCCCGATTTCCGCCCTTTCTAATCTGGCGGCAACAACCCTTAGAAATTTAGTCGGCGAGCTGGAACTAGACGGTACGTTAACCTCCCGTGATACCATTAATGCCAAAATGACAAGCATTCTGGATGAAGCAACAGATAAATGGGGCATTAAAGTACACCGAGTTGAGTTGAAAAATATTATTCCGCCTAAAGAAATTCAAAATGCCATGGAAAAACAGATGAAGGCTGAGCGTGAAAGACGTGAAACCATGCTGCAGGCAGAGGGTCATAAGGCAGCAGCCATCACCCGTGCTGAGGGCGACAAGCAAGCGATGATTCTGGCGGCAGAGGGCGAACGAGATGCTCGAATTGCTCGTGCAGAAGGTGAATCCCGTGCGATTTATTTAAAGAAAAAAGCAGAAGCTGATGGTTTGGAGGCTTTGAAAAAAGCTGCTGCAGATGCGGCGGTTTTGGAGCTTAAAAAATATGAAGCCTTAGTGGCTATGTCAGACGGCAAGGCATCTAAAATTATCATCCCTACTGATGCGGTTGACATGACAAAAGCCAATGTCATGTTCTCTGAAACAACAGGTCTTGGTGATACAACAGCACCCGGTAAGGATGCGCCTGTGGCAAAAAAGGAAGACCCCTGCGGTGGTGAGCCGTTTGCGTGATGAGGATATAATCTCAGAAAAGAAAGCAAATGCCCATTAAAAGGCTTGCGTGCGCTTGTTAAAGGTGCTATAATATGAAGAGAAAAACATAGTAAAGAGGGAGAATTTTATGAAAAAACTAATTAGCGCTTTAATGGTGGTTTGCCTTGTGTTGGGTTTATCTGTCTCTGCTTTTGCGGAAACGATTAATGACACGGGCTTTGGCATTTCATTTACATTGCCGAATAGTTGGACGGACGTTGGTGATGAAAAAACGTATTTTTTTGAACACAACAGAACCAATGAAAGTATAGTCATAAACTCTTACCCGAATGAAAAGGCTTATTCATTGGAGATGTTCGGCATAGAAAACATAAAAGAAATATGCAATGAGGTTTATTCTGATTACGAACTGTCGCAAGCCTTATCATCGGCAAATGATAATGTGTATGTAAACGTTACAACAAATTATGCCAATGGTGCGATTGAATACCATAACGGTGTTGAATACTATAAATATGAAAAAATATACACCGCCAGTGCAGCGGACTATAAACCGACAACCTTTTACAGATATTGCTATATTGCAGCGCAAAACGGGGCAATATATTTCATAGAGTATGAAAGAAGAGATGGCGAAAATAACTTCATGGATTTGTATAACATGCTCGACACTCTCTCCTATGAGCTTGGTGAAATCATAATCACCATTAACAATGAGATGATTGATTCAGATAGCGCACCGATGATTATTGAGGGCAGAACCATGGTGCCCATTAGAGCCGTTGCAGAAAAATTAGGCTATAAAGTTAATTGGGACGGTGCAAATCAACTTGTATCTATGATTGGCGAGGACGGTACGTCTTTACTGTTTAGCGTCGGCTCAAATGTTGCTCAAAAGAATTCGGAAGCCTTTTCCTTAGAGGTTGCGCCGTTTATTCATAATGGCAGAACCTATCTGCCCCTGCGTGCCGTTGCAGAAGCCATGAGCGCAACGGTTGATTGGAACGGAGACGAGAAAATCGTAGAAATTATAAAGTGATAGGTGTTTTGGGTTGACAAATAGCGAAAGCTATACTATAATGAATTTAATTAAATATGTAAGCTAAGTGAAGTGTGTAGGAGAAAGGCGTAGCCTTGCCGAAGGAGTAATACTCTCAGGCGCAAATAGCAATGACTGCAGACGGATAGCGCTCCGGAGAAGTCCGATTCAGCTTTTGAATCAAAAGGATGCCGAAGGTGTAAGACTCATGTGAGTTAATCTCTCAGGCAAAAGGACGGAGGTAAAGGTCTTAAACGACTTTGATTTTTATGCGGAGTTTTTGTTATATACAAAAGCTCCGTTTTTGCTTTATTTAGCGACAACTAGGAGGATTTTTATGGAAAAATTTTTTACGTGGCTAACAAATTTTAACAACGACGTCAACGGCTTTGTGTGGGGCAATGGTCTTTATTTGCTCCTTGCAACGGGTATTTTGATGACGGTTATAACCGGTGTTTTTCAGATTACCCATATTGGGCACTGGTTCTCTGAAACCCTGGGCAAGCTTTTAAAGAAAGACGTTTCCGGTCATGTTAAAGGCAAATCCATTTCTCAGTTTCAGGCACTTTGTACAGCCCTTGCTGCAACAATTGGTGTGGGCAACATTGCCGGTGTGGCAGCTGCGATTGTGGGCGGTGGTCCTGGTGCTGTGTTCTGGATGTGGGTTGCTGCTTTCTTTGGCATGATGACCAACTACTCAGAAAATGTTCTGGGCATTTTCTACCGCAGAAAAAATGCTGACGGTGAGTGGTCCGGCGGCGCTATGTATTATCTGCAGGACGGTCTGGGGAACTTTAAGGGTTGCAAGTGGATTGGTAAAATCCTTGCGATTTTGTTCTCAATTTTCAGCATTTTAGCTTCCTTTGGTATCGGTGCTATGGGTCAGATTAACAAAATTGTTGTAAACATTGTTTCTGCCTTTAATATTCCTGCGCTTTCATCTAACGTTTTATATGAAGGCGTTTCCGTATACCATGTTTTGGTTGGTGTTGTGCTGGTTATCCTTGCAGCCCTGATTATTCTGGGCGGACTCAAAAGAATTGCCAATTTTGCTGAAAAAGTTGTGCCGGTGATGGTGGTTCTATTTGTTGTAGGGTCTTTGATTGTGATTGGCGTTAACTACGATGCCGTTGGTGCAGCTTTTAAATCCATTTTTAAATATGCGTTTACCGTTCCGGCGGCATTGGGCGGCGTCGGCGGTATTGTGGTGAAGGACATTGTAACACAGGGCTGTAAGCGTGGTGTATTTTCTAACGAGGCGGGTCTTGGGTCTTCGGTTATGGTGCATTCAAACTCAAACGTTGTTGAACCTGTTCGTCAGGGCCTTTGGGGCATCTTTGAGGTGTTTGCCGATACCATGGTGGTTTGTACCATGACGGCTTTGGTAGTCCTGACCTCCGGCATGATTAACTTAGATACAGGTGCACTCCTTTTAGAGGGAGCCGGAGATGCAACCTTGGTTGCCAAAGCCTTCTCAGGGATATTCGGCATCTGGGGCGAGCGGTTTATTGCTTTAGCCATTCTGCTTTTTGCCTTTACCACGGTTTTGGGTTGGAACCATTACGGCACTAAGGCATGGGAATATTTGTTTGGCGAAAAGACAAAGATGGTTTATAAGGTGATTCATCTTGTGATGATTATGTGTGGTGCGCTACTTACTTCATCACTTGCCTGGGATATCTCCGATACCTTTAATGGCCTCATGATGGTGCCTAACTTAATCGGCGTTATTGCCCTTTCGGGTCTGGTTATTAAAATTACCCGAAACTATGTAAATAGACGACTTAAGGGTAAGGATTTAAAACCGATGCTTTCTGCCTTCCCTGATATTCAGAAGGAGCAGGAAGAAAGAGTTTAATCAGTATACATAAAAAGGGCTGTGATGAAATCACAGCCCTTTTTGCATGAATTCTTTCCGAAAGTGGTCAGATATTCTACCGAGGTTTTTCGATATGGTAAAGCTTAGTGGAAAAATCTTTTGTTCTCCTCTATTTTTCAAGTATTATAATTATAATTGAAAATGGAAATACTATAACTGTTTATATAGGCAAGGAGGAGCAAACATGGCAGAAAAAAGATATGTGGGCGATTATCCCGTAATCGGTATCCGTCCGGTTATTGACGGTCGCCGCGGACCTATGAAGCTGCGTGAGAGCCTGGAAGACCAGACCATGGCGATGGCGCAGACTGCAAAAAAATTATTTGAGGAAAATCTTTATTATTCTAACGGTGACCCCGTTAAGGTTGTCATTGCAGATACCAGCATCGGGCGCGTGCCGGAGGCGGCCGCTTGTGCTGATAAATTTAAAAAAGAGGGGGTTAATATTACCCTGTCTGTAACCCCGTGTTGGTGCTACGGCTCAGAGACGATGGATATGGACCCTAATACCATTAAAGGTGTGTGGGGTTTTAACGGTACGGAAAGACCGGGCGCTGTTTATTTAGCAGCGGTTTTAGCATCCCATGCTCAAAAGGGCTTGCCTGCCTTTGGTATTTACGGTCATGAAGTGCAGGACCGTGACCAGGTAACAGAGATTCCTGAGGATGTAAAAGAAAAGCTCTTGCGCTTTGGGCGTGCGGCTGTTGCTGTTGCTACCATGAGGGGCAAGTCTTATCTCCAAATTGGTTCACAGTGTATGGGCATCGGCGGCTCTATTATGGATCAGGATTTTGTTGAGTCTTATCTTGGTATGCGTGTGGAGTCTGTTGATGAGGTTGAAATTCTTCGCCGTATGGAAGAGGGGATTTATAACGAAGAAGAATATCAGAAGGCTCTTGCCTGGACAAAAGAGCATTGCAAAATGGGCAGAGATGACAACCCGGATTTTGTACGCTTTTCTGATGAAGAAAAAGAAAAACAGTGGGAATTCACTGTTAAAATGTATTGCATTATCAAAGACCTGATGGCAGGGAATGAGAACCTTCCTGAAGGCTTTGAGGAGGAAATGGTGGGTCACAACGCCATTGTCGGCGGTTTTCAGGGTCAAAGAGAGTGGACAGACCATTGGCCAAACTGTGACTATCCTGAGGCGTTTTTAAGTTCCACCTTTGACTATGAAGGTGCCCGTGAGCCTTATACCCTGGCAACGGAAAACGATGTATTAAACGGTTTTGGTATGTTGTTTATGCGCCTTTTAACACACCGCGCACAGATATTTGCCGATGTTCGTACCTATTGGTCACCGGAGGCAACAAAGCGAGTTACCGGTTATGATTTAGAGGGTAAAGCTAAGGAAAACGGCGGTATCATTCATTTGATTAACTCCGGTGCGGCTTGCCTTGACGCTTGCGGCGAGTGTGCCGATGAAAACGGCAATGCCATTATGAAAAAATGGTGGGAGGTTACCGAAGAAGATATTAAGAAGATGACCGACGCAACCGTTTGGTGTGAAGCTGGTTTTGAGAACTTTCGCGGCGGTGGCTTTTCCAGCCACTTTACAACCCGTGCAGAGATGCCTGTTACCATGATTAGATTGAATCTTGTGAAAGGCTTAGGTCCTGTTATGCAGATTGCAGAGGGATGGACAGTGCATCTGCCGGAGGCGGTTTCTGACACATTAATGGAAAGAACCAACCCCACCTGGCCCTGCACCTGGTTTACGCCCAGATGTACCGGCGAGGGTGCATTTAAGTCTGCTTATGACGTAATGAATAATTGGGGCGCTAATCACGGTGCCATCAGCTATGGTCACATTGGTGCTGACCTGATCACGCTGTGTTCTATGCTTAGAATTCCGGTGTGCATGCATAACGTGCCGGAAGAAGAAATTTTCAGACCGGCAGCATGGAATGCCTTTGGTATGGATAAAGAAGGTCAGGACTACAGAGCTTGCGGCGTTTATGGTCCCCTTTATAAAAAATAAGCGTTGAGTAGTAAAGTTTAAAAGACAATTTTCGAATGAGAATTGTCTTTTTTCTTTTTGTGTGGTATAATGAGTTTGCAAAGCAAACTCAATGAATTGCCTTCGGCATGAATTGAAATCAGAGATTTCATGAATTGAGCCTGCGGCTCATGAATTGCACTAAAGTGCATTAAAGGCAATTCAATTCATGGAGCGAAGCGAGAATTCATGGCGGAACGCCAATTCATGACAACGACAGTTGTCGATTCATTAAAATGTCTGTCTTCTAAATTGTGCAACCAATTTGTACAACGTAGGGTTCGGCGGTTTCCGACGAACCGCTTTCGGCACATCCTAAAGGCTGTGCCCTACAATAAATATGGCACATTGAACGAAACGAGCCCCGATTCTAGTAAAGAATGTAAAAAGGAGAAATATTATGTTTCATGAAAAAACAAAATATAGTTTAGTTTGTTTAATATTTTTTCTTTTAATGCCGGTTTGTGTGAGTGCAAATATGGTTTGGCCATCTTTATATATTGCAGAGGGTATGAGAAGTTGGTATGTGATATTAATTGGTCTTGTAATCGAAATAATATTTGTAAAAGGCTTTTTAAAACAATCCTATTTAAAATCAGTTTTAATAGCTTTTGTTATGAATTTAGCATCAACGGTTTTAGGAATTATTGCAATACCTTTAAGTGGTTTTATAGGTGAAATTCTAATGATTCCTTTTGATACAGGCACATTTCATCCTACACATTGGTTGATGAGTTATATTTTTGCTATACTTTCAAATGTATTGATTGAAGGTTTTACTGTTAAATTTATATTTAAGCATAACTTTAAAAAGATGTTTTGGTGGTTATTTGTTGCAAATGCAATTAGTGTTATAGTTTGCATTTTGTTTCATGGAATTGTGATGCAGAATATAAATATATAATTTTTAGTCTTAACTTTACACGAACTATTACAAGGGGTATGATTTAGATGCAAGTGAGTTTGCCCAGTGTTAATGCGGGTTTGAGCCGATTTCGAAAAAATTAAAAAGATATATATGGTGGATGAAAAGGGTATCCTGACCAATAGGAACAAAAATTCGGCGGATTTAATGGAATTAAAATAGGTGTAATAACAAAGGAGAATGAGCTATGGAAAAAACCAAAATAAGCATAAAAAGATTGCCTTGTGTATTAGGCTGTGCTGCTAAATGTAAAATTGAGTTGGATGGCATATGTGTAGGAAAAGTTGCAAATGGAAAAACTGTTGAATTTTTGGTTGAGCAAGGTAAACATACTTTAAGTATATATTGGGGTTGGAAGAAAAAAACAACTATAGAAATAAATATTAATGAAGATGATGAAATAATAAATCTAATTGCCAAGTTAAACATTGCGAAAGATAGATTAGATTTTTATTCAGCAGATAATCAACTTTTAAGCGCTGACTCGGACAAGGGTTCCACAGTTACTATGTCAAATCCAAAAGGTACTACAAATTTTGCTCGAAGAGATGTTGTTGTTCTTGCTAGTGCCGCAGTTGTGGTTTGTTTGTGTGTAGTAGGAATATTATTAGCAGGTAATACAATGGTTAGTGAAAACAATAATGTTGTCAATACGCAAAATGAAAATATGACAGAAGAAGAAAAAGCAGGATTAGAAATAGAAAAAGCTAATAACTGCTTTGCTGAAAACGATTACCAAGAAGCAATGGAAATATGTAGCACAGTGGTTGAAACATATCCAAATACAAGCATAGCGCAAAATATGAATAGTTATTTACAGGAACAATTTGGACAGTTTGTACATATTACAGCAAAAGAGTTAATGAATGAATACGAAACCAATGTTGTAAATGCTGATGAAAAGTATACTGGCACAGTTGTAATTATTTCTGGAACAGTAAGCGGAATTGATAAAACTAATAACGATAAGAATTTATGCGTACTTCTTAAATCTGGAACATATTTTGCAAATGTACAGTTAAACTTTGATACATCGCAAACAGAGAGTGTTGCAACTTTAAAACCTGGTGATACGGTTAAAGCTATCGGAAGATGTACAGGGAAAAATGGCAAGGTGTTAGTGTTCTTTGACGGCAATAATGTTATGATTAGTGACAGTCTACTTATTGATTAAATTTGATAATTTGTAGCCCTAACTTAATATAATGGCGCTGCTAACAAGTTGGCATCTAAACCTTATATTCCTTATATAAAGATGTCGAATGTTATCAAAAAAGGAAGAGTGAGTATGGAAGAAAATAAAAATACAAATGTTAGTTTTTCGGATAAGCATCCTAAAATCAATGCATGTATAGCACTATTCGTTTTAATAGGACTCGTCGTATTAGCAGTATGGTTATTAAAATGGATTATTTCTTATATAGGTCAAGGTGTAGAAAAATTAGCAACTGTGATTTCGAATTTAGATGCTGTGGTAATTGTAGCATTAATAACAGCATCCGTTTCATTGATCGGCGTAATAATTAGTTCTATTGTATCAAAAATTATTGATTACAAAAAAACTAGACAGGAATATTTGGCACAAAAGCGTGAAGAACCCTATGGTGAGTTTGTTGATATGGTATATAAGATACAACAGAATTCAAAGAATCCTAATAGTTACACGCAAGAACAAATGATCGAAGATTTATTAAGATTTTCAAAAAAGATAACATTATGGGGATCCCCGACTGTAGCAAAAAAATGGGTTGAATTTCGATTAAATGGTGCAAAGCCTGATGCAGGGAAAGAAAACCTATTCATAATGGAGCAAATAATGAACGAAATGAGGAAAGATCTAGGGTTGAAAAAAGTAAAGAAGGGAAATTTATTAGGATTTTTCATTAACGATATAAAGGATGCTCTTAAATAATATAAATATTTTGTTCTTAATATGAACTTTCGCTAAAAGAGGTTTGCATCTAAACCTTATGTGTCGCAATGCGTTGCATAAGCAACGCAATGAATTGCCTGACGGCATGAATTGAAAATTAAAATTTTCATGAATTGAGCCTTGCGGCTCATGAATTGCACCTTTGGTGCATTTTAAGGCAATTCAATTCATGGAGCATAGCGAGAATTCATGGCAGAGCCAATTCATGACAACGAAGTTGTCAATTCATTTAAAATGGTGTGCATCTAAACCTTATGTGTCGCAATGCGTTGCATAAGCAACGCAATGAATTGCCTGACGGCATGAATTGAAAA
>JAFWAT010000032.1 GCA_017507525.1 Clostridia bacterium
TCAAATTATGGTTGGCACAAGTGGGTAGAGAAAGAATTGAGGAAACCATTGATCCTGAACTTACAATAGAAAGGGCACTTGAAACCTATCTCAAAAAAGGTTACACAAGAGAGTGGATAAATCAACGATTGCAAACTATTCAGGTAAGAAAAGAATTAACAGACGAATGGGATGCAAGAGGTGTTCAAAAAGGTGTAGAGTATGCTATTCTAACAGATGAAATCACAAAAGCATGGTCAGGAATGACAACTAAGAAATATAAAAACCTCAAAGGTCTGACCAAAGAAAATTTGCGTGACAATATGAGTACGCTAGAATTGGTATTAAATATGCTTGCCGAAGCAACAACCACAGAATTATCAAAAGCACATAATCCTCGAACTTTTGAAGAAAATCGTGAAATTGCAAAAAGAGGCGGAAAGTATGCCGGTAATGCACGAAAAGAAATTGAAGCAGATACAGGCAAACCGGTAATCACATCAAAAAATGCTACAGAACTAAATCAAGTGGTAGTTGATTTGATTGAGGGCATAGCAGAAGATGAAGAATAATTTTTAAATTTAATAAAACAGTTTGCCGATAATAAATATTTACATATCGGGCAGGAAAATCTAACATTCCTGCGGGTTCTGATGAAAAGTGATACAGAAAAAAGCAGTGAAAATAGTAGGTCCTATTATTCACTGTTCGCCCGACTTGACACGAACGAGCGCTGAAAAAGGTTTGCATCTAAATCTCATATCCCTTATATGCGACTTGTACTCAAGTCGCAATGAATTGCCTTCGGCATGAATTGAAATCAAAGATTTCATGAATTGAGCCTTGCGGCTCATGAATTGCACCTATCAGTGCATTAAAAGGTAATTCAATTCATGGAGCGAAGAGAGAATTCATGGCTTTTAGCCAATTCACGACAACGTAGTTGTCAATTCATTAAAAAAGGTTTGTATCTAAATCTCATATCCCTTATATGCGGTTGCGTATCAACAGCAGCTAAATTGCCTGCGGCAGCTAAATGTGCTCCGCACACTTTTGACGAATTTAATTTAGCTACTCCGAGGGAGTTATATCGCATTTGAACAGAGTGAAAATATATCGCATGAACGGAGCGAGTATATCGTCAAAAAACGGTGGCATCTAATTTATACACTAATTCTATTATGAAATCGCTTGTTCCAACAAGAGCCAAGCAGAAAAATTTAGTTTTAACAAAAGAGGTCGTGAATGTCATGTACGGTGGTGTTATTGTTTTAATATGGAATATTTGCATCTGTGCGCTCTATGGCATGGACAAGGCTTTTGCCAAAAAGAGACACCGGCGCATCAGTGAGAAAATACTGCTTTTGCTGCCTTTGTTTCTGGGTGGACCGGGTGCGCTGTTCGGCATGGTTTTATTTAATCATAAAACATCTAAGCCAAAATTTCGCGTGTGGATTCCTGCGGAGGTTATTTTAAATATAGTACTCCTATTTGTCATTAACTATCTAATACGATGCTATCTTGTATAAAAAATAGTTGCCAAACGTGCTGTTTTAAAGATGGAAATTTTATCTGATTATACGCCGTCACGGGCACAATAGTGATGCAAAATACCTAAAGAAACTCGAAAAAAATAAGAAAATTCTGTTTATTAACGAAATTTTTGAAAAAAATGCAAATAACACTTGCATATTTTGTTACAATATTGTAAAATGTATAGTGATAATTTATTAACAATAATTTTTAGGAGGTTATATTACTATGGCAGTAAAAGTAGGTATCAATGGTTTTGGTCGTATCGGCCGTCTGGCTTTTAGACAGATGTTCGGTGCAGAAGGATATGAGGTTGTTGCAATCAACGATTTAACCAGCCCCAAAATGCTGGCTCATCTTCTGAAGTATGATTCCGCTCAGGGTAAATACGCTCTGGCTGACACTGTTTCCGCTAGCGACGATTCCATCACTGTTGATGGCAAGACAATTAAAATTTATGCAGAGAAAGACGCTGTAAACATTCCCTGGGGCGAACTGGACGTTGACGTTGTATTAGAATGTACCGGTTTCTACACCTCTAAGGAAAAGGCTTCTGCACATTTGACTGCAGGCGCTAAGAAGGTTGTTATTTCAGCTCCTGCTGGTAACGATCTGCCCACCGTTGTTTACAATGTTAACCATGACATTCTGACTAAGGAAGACAAGGTTATCTCCGCTGCTTCCTGTACAACAAACTGCTTAGCTCCCATGGCTAAGGCTCTGAATGATTACATGCCCGTTGAAAGCGGTATCATGTCTACCATTCACGCTTACACCGGCGATCAGATGATCTTAGACGGTCCTCAGAGAAAGGGCGACCTGAGAAGATCCAGAGCAGGTGCTATCAACATCGTTCCTAACTCCACCGGTGCTGCTAAAGCAATCGGTCTGGTTATTCCCGAATTAAACGGCAAGCTCATCGGTTCTGCTCAGCGTGTTCCGACCCCGACCGGTTCTACCACCATTTTGGTTGCTGTTGTTAAGGGTCAGGCTACTGTTGAAGGCATCAACGCTGCTATGAAGGCTGCTGCAAACGAATCTTTTGCATACAACGAAGACGAAATCGTTTCTTCCGACATCATCGGTAGCAGATTCGGTTCCATCTTTGACGCAACTCAGACCATGGTAACCAACATGGATAACGGTTACTCTCAGGTTCAGGTTGTTTCCTGGTATGACAATGAAAATTCTTACACCAGCCAGATGGTAAGAACAATCAAATACTTCGCTGAATTAGGCTAAGATATTTAAAAGAGCCGTGCCACTTGGCACGGCTCTTTTTGCTTGTAACAAGAAAGCCGCACCAATTGGTGCGGCTTGAATTTTTATTCAGCGTTCTTTTTTAATAAGTCACGAATTTCAGTAAGCAGTTCTTCCTGCGTGGGTCCCTTGGGTTCTTCCGGTTCTGCTTCAACTTCTTTTTTTGGTACAATTTTGTTTTTGGTTTTTGTGACAAAACGAATCATTAAGAAAATAGAAACAGAGATGATTAAAAAGTCAATAATGTTTTGCAGGAAGTTACCGTATAAGATAGCGGCTTCTGCGGTTTTTACAACATCGCCTTCCATCACAGCGGGACTTAAAACCCATTTGAGAGTTTTAATATCCATCCCGGCTGTTAAAAAGCCGAAGAAGGGCATGATAATATCGTTCACCAAAGAGGTAACGATTTTTCCAAATGCACCGCCGACAATAACACCAATCGCCATGTCAATGACGTTGCCTTTCAGGGCAAATTCCTTAAATTCCTTTAGCATATGTATTCTCCTTTTTAAAATATCTCGCTGACGATTGTCTGCATTTCAGACAATGTCGAAGCGGAAAAAGCTTTGTTTTTAGCAGCAGATGAGTGGGGAATGCCTTTTAAATACCAGGCAATGTGTTTGCGGGATTCTAAAATGCCCAAATGCTCACCTTTGCATTTTACTAATAAATCTAAATGCCGCAAAATTGTTTCTGCCTTTTCGTCTGGGGTAACCGGATTATATGAGCCGGTTTTCATATATTCATGAATCTGCCGAAAGAGGAACGGATTTCCCTCAGCTCCGCGCCCAATCATCACGCTGTCGCAACCGGTTTGCTCTTTCAT
Organism: Clostridia bacterium; assembly: GCA_017507525.1. Lineage (GTDB taxonomy): Bacteria > Bacillota > Clostridia > UBA1381 > UBA9506 > UMGS755. The sequence continues at coordinate 3,602 of JAFWAT010000032.1, forward strand.
AGAAAGGGCATCTTGGGGGGAGAAAATATCACCGTTACCAATCACAGGAATAGTGACAGCTTCTTTCACAGCACGAATATCCGCCCAATTCGCCTTGCCGGCATAAAACTGCTCTCTGGTTCTGGCGTGGAGCGTTACGGCAGCAATGCCTTCAGCTTCTGCCGCTTGTGCTAAAGCCACACAGTTTTTGCTTTCGTCGTTCCAACCGGAACGAAACTTTATACTCACCGGCACCGAAGTCTCATGGCAAACAGAACGCATTACACGAGTTGCCAGTTCAATGTTTCGCCCCAAGGCCGCACCATCACCGTTTGAGACTATTTTCGGTGTCGGGCAGCCCATGTTGATATCAATGGCTTTGGCACCTTGCTCTTGCACAAATACAGCAGCACGCGCCATAACATCAGGGTCGTTGCCAAAAATCTGCACAATCAGGGGTGCTTCGGCTTCGTTTGTTTCGAGCAATAAATTTGTTTTTTTGTCGCGATATTCAATGCCCCGCGAGCTGACCATTTCGCTTACAACAAGGTCTGCACCAAATGCTTTGCAAATTAAACGAAAGGGCAAATCAGTCACACCTGCCATGGGGGCAAGAAAAATTTTATTGCAATAATCCAAGGATATAACTCCCATTCTTTCAGTTTAAGCTTATTGTATCATAACTTGGGAAAAATGAAAAGATTTTTATGAAAAAAATCTGTTTTTTGTTGAATAAGAAAGGGAATTATTGTATAATAAATAGAAGCACAAGGGAATTGCAGAAACAAAAAAGTCATTACAAATCCGGAGGGGACATGTATGCTTGAAAAACTGAATCTAACCATGCTTGCAGACTTTTATGAATTTACCATGGCAAACGGCTACTTTGTAAAGGGATTTAAAAACCGGATTGCCTATTTTGATATGTTTTTCAGAAAAGTTCCTGATGACGGTGGCTTTGCCATTATGGCAGGTCTTGAGCAGTTTATTGCGTATATTAAAAATCTGAAATTTGATGATGAGGATATCACATATTTAAGAAGCAAAGGCATTTTTAATGAAGAATTTTTAAACTATTTAAAGAATTTTGAATTCTCCTGTGATGTATGGAGTGTGCCGGAGGGCACACCGATTTTTCCTATGGAGCCTATTGTAACGGTTCGGGGCCCTGTCATTGAGGCGCAGTTTATTGAAACCATGCTATTGCTCACCATTAACCACCAGTCTTTGATTGCCACCAAGGCAAACCGCATTGTTCGTGCGGCAGATGGCAGGAGCGTTATGGAATTTGGTTCACGCCGTGCGCAGGGCTATCACGGGGCAATCTTTGGCGCAAGAGCTGCTTATATTGCCGGTTGCAATGGTACAGCATGTGCAATTTCTGACCGCAATTATGGCATTCCGGCGCTGGGCACCATGGCGCATAGCTGGGTGCAACTGTTTGATACAGAATATGAGGCATTTCGCGCGTATGCCGAGACCTACCCTCAAAACTGCATCCTGCTAGTGGATACCTATAATGTTTTAAAGTCCGGCATTCCGAATGCCATCCGTGTATTTAACGAGGTTATTGTGCCTCAGGGTTTTCGCCCGAAGGGCATTCGCATTGATAGCGGTGATATTACCTATTTATCTAAAAAAGCGAGAGAAATGCTGGATGCGGCAGGTTTTTCAGATTGCACCATTACGGCATCTAATTCTCTGGATGAATACATTATCCGCGAGACCTTGATGCAGGGTGCTCAAATTGACATGTACGGTGTGGGCGAACGGCTCATAACCTCCCGCTCTGAGCCGGTGTTTGGTGGCGTTTATAAGCTGGCGGCGGTGGAGAAAAACGGTGAGATTATTCCGAAAATTAAAATCAGCGAAAACACGGCAAAAATCACCACCCCTGGCTTTAAGCAGGTATATCGCTTGTATGCTAACGAAACCGGTGAAGCCTTTGCTGATGTTATGACGCTGTTTTCTGAAACCATTGATGACAATAGGCCTTACGAAATCTTTGACCCGGAGCATACATGGAAACGGAAAAAGGTGGGCAATTTTACTGCAAAACCGCTGCTTACTCAAATTTTTAATAAAGGCAAATGCGTATATGAAAGTCCGGATGTTCATGAAATTCGGAGGTATTGCCAAGAACAAATTGATAAGCTTTGGGATGAAGTAAAGCGATTTGAAAATCCCCATCGTTATTATGTGGATTTGTCACCATCCTTGTGGAAAGTTAAAGAAGAGCTTTTAGAAAAATTTTCTGATAGTGAAAAGGAGTAGAGTGTATGCGTGCTTTGATTACAGGAGCAAGCTCCGGCATTGGCAGGGATATTGCCCGGGTGCTGTCCGGCATGGGGTACGATTTGGTTTTGGTTGCTCGCCGCAAAGACAGGCTGGAAGAGCTGAAACAGACCCTTAAGACAAAGGTTGAAATTATCTCTCTTGATTTGTCAGAAGCCGAAAACTGCTACGCACTTTATGAGCAGACAGGGGAGATTGACGTTTTAATCAACAACGCCGGCTTCGGTTTGTTTGGCGATTTTTTAGAAACAGATTTAGAGGAAGAGCTGAAGATGCTGCGGGTCAACAGCCAGGCAATGCATATTTTGATGAAATTGTATCTCAGCGATTTTGTGAAAAGAGACAGCGGCTATATTTTAAATGTGGCGTCAGCGGCAGGATTTATGCCGGGCGGACCCCTTTTAAATACGTATTATGCAACCAAGGCGTATATTTTAAATTTAAGCCGTGGTGTTAGCCGCGAACTCAAAAAGCAAAAAAGCCGTGTGGTGCTGTCCGTTCTTTGTCCCGGACCGGTACAGACAGAATTTGAAGCGGTTGCCGGCGTGGATTTTGCATCGGTAGGGCTGAAAAGCGAAACAGTAGCACGTTATGCCATTCGTAAGCTGTTTCGCGGGAAAAGAGTCATTGTGCCGGGAATTATTTTTAAATTAGGTCGACTTCTTACGAAAATTTTGCCGGACTCTGTGTTGCTTTCTGCCGCATACATTATTCAGGCACCGAGACGCAGGGCTGTGGAGGGAAAAAGACATGCGTAAAAAAGAAGAATTTATTGAGATTTATCAAAAGAATATTCATAGAGAGGGCGCAGAGAGGCTGCTTGAATATCTGGCGTCTTCTGCCAGTGATTTTTTTACGGCACCTGCCAGCACTCGTTTTCACGGGTCATACCCCGGCGGTTTGGTGGAGCACAGCTTAAATGTGTATCATTGCTTAAAGGATTATCTTGCCCGCCCCAGAGTGCGGGAGACCTACGGACTTGTGCCATGCGAGGAGACGGTTGCTATTGTGTCACTCTTGCATGATTTGTGCAAGATTAATTGCTATCATGAGGGCACCCGCAACGTAAAGGGTCCTGATGGCAAGTGGACAACGGTTCCCACCTATGAATATGATGATGACCTGCCCTACGGTCATGGAGAAAAGTCTGTTTACATCATCAGCGGATTTATGCGCCTGACTCGAGAAGAGGCGTTTGCCATTCGGTATCACATGGGCTTTTCTGAGGACGAAAGCAAGCGGAATGTAGGCAAGAGCTTTGAGCTTTACCCCTTAGGCTTTGCCTTAAATACCGCCGATATGGAGGCAACATACTTTTTAGAAGGAAAATAAACAAAAACGTCAATTTCTAGAAAAGAAATTGACGTTTTTTAAGTGAAATATTTTGCTAACGCAAAATGTGAAATAATTTACTTCGTAAATTGTGAAATAGAAAGCTCCGCTTTCTGTGAAATGAAATAAATCAACACAACGTATTGATTTATTTCGTTAAAAAAGCACTTGCAAAATGCAAGTGCTTTTTTGGAGCGGGAAACGAGATTCGAACTCGCAACGTTCACCTTGGGAAGGTGACGCTCTACCATTGAGCCATTCCCGCAATTTGACACAGCCTTATTGTATCATGTTTTTTAGGTTGTGTCAAGAATTCTGTTATGCTTAAATCACATATTCAGGATTTGCGTAATCTGCTATAATCTGCTTCATGGATTCACCCTTTGCCAGCCGTTCTTTTGTAACTTTAGCAGGGCAGGAGAGGGTTTGTGCCCGATTAAACAAGGGGGCGAGCAGGCGTTCTTCGCCCAGATTCCGTTCTTCTAGTTTGTGAATTGCCAACGTGACCAGCTTCAATAAAAGAGTCTTGACAGATTCTTCTTTAATGGGTAAGAGCTCGCCGTTTATGACCATGCGCCGCAGGATTTTGTTTCTGCTTGGAGAGTCTGCAATCTCAGCAGGCAGGTGAGCAAAAAAATCCTGCATGAGTTGTTCGGCTTCAGCAAGACCGTGGAAGATGCCCAAATTAAACGCAGGGGGTGCAAAGGCGGCACCCACAGGCTGAGCACAGTCACTACGGATTTCCAAAGTGCCGCGACGGGTGATTTCCACATTTTTAAAAGATAAATAACCGTCTATGTCAGAGGGAATGCCCTCTGTTTCAAAATACGTATCAAGCTCTGTGGGGGTTATCATCTTATATTGCTCATCACGGTAGGATAAAAACATTGATTTTTTGCAAATCATATCAGTAATATCATCTAAAATTCTGAACTCTCCGCAAACGGGACCTGTATTATCCGCTAGATAGCCAAAGCCGCTGTGCTCCCATAAATAGTCCCGGAAGCAAAGGGTGTTTTCGTGACCTGTGTCGCCTGAAAAAGGCAGAGAGTTTGAAAACAGCAAGCCTCTGACAAAGTCCATTGAGGCAAATAAGGTCAGCGCCCGGGGGAGGCTTACCGCGGTTACATCCAAATGAGTCTGGACAGAAGAAAGCCAGGCAGGAAAGTCAGTATAGCGGTGAAAATATCCACCGGAAAAATCAGATAAATAGTCACGCAGGGTGCAATAGATGGGAAAGTCCACCGGAGAGGTTTCAGCCTTTTGTTGGTGGGGGTTTGTGCCCATGCCGCAAAGGGTGTGATTGTTTGGCAGTAAAAAATTCTGAACCAGTTGATACAGTTTATAAAAGCGAATGGCAGTGTTAAATAAATTTTCATCCTTTGCCATGGCAAATTCAAAATTGTTGTAAGAATTATCAAAGGAAAGGCTGTCGCCGTCAGCGTTAATTAAAAAAACGCTGTTGCCATGAATATCTGTTCCGTCAGTTGTAAATCCGTTTTTAAACAAATGGGCAATGAGCCCCCGAACGACTTCTTCTGAAACAGAACCGCCCTCTAAGGAAAGCAGAGGAAACTCCAGCTCTACGCCGGTAAATTTGCGCTTCTCCTGAAAAAAGCGGGATAAAAATTCTTTTTCTACGAATTCTCTTGCGTTCATAATGCCTCCTGTATAAAAAGCAAAAACAGGGCAGAAGCTTCTGCCCTGCATATTAGCGGATTACTTTAACACCTTGCAGCTTTATGTCTGCCGTCAGGGCGTTTTCACCGCAAGCCTGCGGTTTTGCATAATCGGTTGAAAGATATTTTTTATTATCATCAGCAAAAACGGTCACAACAACCGAATCATCACCTAACATATTTTGCGCTAAAACACAACCCAAGAAATTAGCACCGGAAGAAACACCAACGCCAATGCCTAAGGTTTCAGATAACAATCTTGCCATGCAAATAGCGTCCCCATCATCAACGGAAACAATTTCATTCATCTGAGAGAGCTTTAAAATGTCGGGAATAAACTCATCAGAAATGCCGTAAATCCGATGCTTTCCCACCTTGTAACCGGTGGAGAGTGTGGGGGAGTTAGAAGGCTCTAAGGGGAAGGCGCGACAAGCTGGATTTTCATCACGTAGTCGTTTTGCGATGCCCATAATGGTGCCGCCGGTGCCAACACCGGCAACCACGCCGTCTGCTGCCAGACCAATGCTTGCAAGCTGAGATACAATTTCTTCACCGGTGGTTTTAACGTGTGCTTCTACGTTATCTTCATTCGAGAACTGACAGGGGAGAAAAACACCGCCCTGTTTTGCATATGCTTCAGTCATTTCAATGGAGCCTAAAAAACCGCCTTCTTCGTGAGACACAAGACGCACCTCGGCACCGAAGCTTTCCATTAAGGCAATGCGTTCCCGGCTCATCCAGTCAGGCATATAGATTTTTACCGGATGATTTAGATAGCGACCGATTGCGGAAAAAGAAATGCCGGTGTTACCGCTGGTGGCTTCAGCAATGGTGTTCCCCGGGGAGATAGCACCTGTTTCGTAGGCTTTTTCTAAAATGTAAAGAGCCACACGGTCTTTAATGCTGCCGGTTAAGTTAAAATATTCTGCTTTGGCAAACAGCCGACGGACTTTGCCTTTATAAGAATAAGAAATTTCCAAAAGAGGGGTGTTGCCGGTTAGCGGGCGGATTGCATCAAAGCGTTGTTTTAATTCCTGATTCATAAAAGTTCCTGCCTTTAATCCCCGAAGGGTCATTACGTTTCTATCATATGCGGCATAATGCCGTTTTGAGTCACTCTTATTATTATAATATGAACAGAGGGATTTTGCAAGAATTTTATGGAAGGTTTTCAAAAAAAGGGGCTGTAAAAATAAATTTTTACAGCCCCTTATTTAAGATTTATATCCAAAATCGGGAATTCGATGCCAGCGCTTTTTAAAGTAGTGGGCGGCAAGCTTGGGCTGGCGGTCACGGGTGAAAATGCCTTTTTTATTCCCTACAACACGCATGATGCCCTGAATGGTTGCAAAATCTGCAAAGTTCCAGACCTGCTCACCAATGAAATAATCATAGCGGTCTGTTATCTCGTGAGTTGCTTCATAGAAATCCACCTGATATTCTTCTGTAAACATGACAGGCGTAGATGCATGGAAGCCTGCAATTGTATCAGCACCGTATTCAGTAAACATCAGCGGCTTGTTAAACTGCTTCCAGTAATTAAGCTCTAAAGTCAGTGCCTGCTGTGCCGCCTTTAAGTCACCGCCGTAAACATACCAGCCATAATAGCGGTTTAGGCAGATGACGTCCATAAGCGGCAGGGTTTTGTCACGAACATATTCATTCTGCACGCCAACGATGGTAACGGGGCGGTTTTGGGGATCGCAGCTGTGAGCTAAATCATACAGGGGTTTATAATAGTCTACAGCACTATCGGGAAAGGCGGTGGTGTCAGACTCGTTGGCAATAGACCACATGACTACGCAGGCGCGGTTTTTATCACGGCAAATCATGTCACGAATGACCTCTTCGTGATGTTCCTTGGTTTTCAAAATCTTGTAGGTATCCTTTGGTTCACCGCCGGCTGTTGCACCGAAATTCATGTTTACTCCCACAGCCGGGGTTTCGTCGATGACCACAATGCCTTCACGGTCACAAAGCAGCATCATTTCCTCAGAATAAGGGTAGTGGCTGGTGCGGAAGGAGTTAGCGCCCATCCATTTCATCAGGCTGATATCCTTTACGTTTAGCACCTCGTCTATACCACGCCCGCGGATTGCGGAATCCTCGTGCTTGCCAAAGCCTTTAAAATAAAAGGGCTTGCCGTTAATTAAAAATTCCGTACCCCGAACTTCTACAGTTCTGATGCCGAAAGGCTCGCTGTAGCAGTCATCGGCAAAGCGGACCTCTGCGGTGTAGAGATAGGCATTTCCCGGTTGCCACAAAATGACGTCAGGGATGACAACAGAGCCTTCCTTGCCCGTTGCTTCTGCTACGATTTTACCCTCTTCGGTTCGGATGAGCAGTTGGACATCTCCGGCACCAACGGTATCAACTTTATATTGAACCGTGGCTGTGTTTTCGCCTACTGTGGGGACAAGCGTGATATCTTTAATATAATTCTTGGGTGTTGTGTAGATTTTAACAGGGCGGGTAATACCTGCATAGTTAAAAAAGTCAAAGTTGGGATAGTTCTGTTTTTTGGGTGTGACCCCCGGCATTTCGGGGATGAGTCCGGAAAGCATATTGCCGCCGGATTCGCTGCCTACGGGCAGGGTGGTGTGATTGACACGGTTATCAACGGCAACGGTTAACCGGTTTTCGCCGTCTGCGAGCTTATCGGTAAGCTCTGCTTCAAAGGGCAAAAAGCCGCCTTTATGCTCACAGAGCAGCTTGCCGTTTACATACACTTTTGCACTTTGCGTAACCGCACCAAAACGCAGAACAATGCGCTGGGTCTTCATATAATCCGGCAGAAAAAAGCAGGTTTCATACCATGCCCAGCCGTAATGGTCGCGGAATTCCTCTCCTTCCTTCTGGTCGTTATAGGAGGCGGGAACGGCGATGGTCATAGGGGTTTTAAGGGATGATTCTGCCAAGGCTTCGGTAAAAGTTTCGCTTTTGTCTAACTGCAAGTTCCAAATGCCGGATAAATCAATTAAGGCACGGGAGGCAGTGAGTCTGGGATAGAGCATGGGTAACATCCTTTCTGGTTTATGTTTTTGAATGACGTTCTTTTATAATACGTTGATTTTCGGCAATTCTCTTTTTGGAAAGAGGATACCAGAAAATCAAAATGACGGCAACAATAAAATAGCAGATAGCGGGAATCAAGGTGGAAACGGTGTAAATCCGCTCCACAACCTCGGGGGATTGTACTAGGTTATCCGTTGAGGAAACGTAGCCGATTAAGGTCAGGGCATAACCGCCCAGACCGCCGGCTAAAGCCTGACCGATTTTTCTGGCAAAGGAGTAAACGGCATAAACGGTGCCGTCTTCACGGTTGCCTGTGAGTACCTCCTGGCTGTCGATGATGTCGGTGATAAATGCCCAAATCATCAAGTTGAAAAGGCCAACACCCAGATTTCCGAAGATTAGAAATACACAGAAAATCCACGGATCTCGGATACGCAGCATAAACAGCAAAAAGAAGATAACGGAGGTGAACAAAACTGCAACGCCGGAGGCTTCTTTTTTGCCAAACTTTTCTGCTATGGTTGCGCTGAAGGGGGCAAGCAAAAGGGTGCAGGCGGTTTGCAGAAAGCCTGCTACGCTCATGGCTTCTTTGCTTTTGAAGTAATCCATGAAGAGGTAAAGATTCATGGTGCTGGAAAGCAGCGAGGATAACAGCAAAACAATGGCGGCGGCAATCATTGCCCAAAGGGAGCGGTTTTTTATCATGCCGCGCAGGGCAACGGAAAAGCGGGTGTCTTTTTGCTTTGGCGGCGGCATAACCCGTTCGCGAACGAGGGTGTAGCACAAGGCGTAACAAATGAGGGCTAAAATACCAAAAACCAGCACAACCGGCAGAAAACGATCGCCTAAGATTAATTGGTTTCCCTGTGCATCGTATGTGTAGATAACAAGCGGTACACCGGCGGATACGATGACGCCGGCAATGGCGGCCCCAATGGAACGAAAGGTAGAAAGGGAGGTGCGCTCGATGGGGTCTTCTGTTATGGCTGATGCCATAGAGCCATAGGGAATGTTAATTGCGGTGTAACAAATGCTGCCCCAAAACAGATAGGTGACATAAATGTACACAAGCTTTCCAACATAAGGCAGATTTTTTGCTGCCGGGAGGAACATAATAATACCGGCAAGCACAACGGGAACGGCTATACGGAGAATCCAGGGGCGGAAACGCCCGTTTTTTGTTGGTTTTGAGATGTCAACGATCCGACCCATGGTGATATCGGTAAAAGCATCCACGGCGCGGGCGACTAAGAAGAGTGTTCCCACCACCTCGCCGGCAATGCCCAATACCTTTGTGTAAAAAACCATTAAAAATGAACTTGCCAGAATAAAGAAAAAATCGTTGCCGAGGTCTCCTAACATGTAACCGATTTTGTCCTGTAAACCAAATTTTCTCACATGTAAACACTCCTTTTGACAGTTAGTGTATCCGTATTTTTCGTTTCTATAGAAAAAATTTCAAGAAATCGGAAAAATTATTAAAATTAATATGAAATGCATAAAGAAAAATCAATTTCAAAACTTGACCAAAAGAATTTCTTGTGATACAATATATATTGCGCTAATCTTGTTATACTAATAGTGTTATACTATAGATGACAAGAGAGGAGAAAATCATGGATAAGGAAAAAATTATTACAAAAATCTGTGATTCCGGTATCGTGGCTGTTGTCAGAGCTAACGATGCTGAGCAGGCTGTCAGAATTGCTGACGCTTGTATTGATGGCGGTGTTCCTGCCATTGAGCTGACATTTACGGTTCCCGCGGCTCATCGTGTTATTGAGGAGCTGTCAAAACGTTACACATCGGATCAAATTATTTTAGGTGCTGGAACGGTTATGGATTCTGAAACTGCAAGGATTGCTATTTTATCCGGTGCACAATATATCGTTAGCCCCTATTTTAATTTAGAAACTGTTAAGCTGTGTAATCGTTACAGAAAGGCTTGCATGCCAGGCGCCATGACGATTAAAGAAGTCGTTGAAGCAATGGAAGCCGGTGCAGATGTCGTAAAACTGTTCCCCGGCGAAGCTGGCGGTCCTAAAATGATTAAGGCTATCCGTGGCCCAATTCCCCATGCAAAAATTATGCCCACCGGCGGTGTTGATGTGGATAATGTTGGCGACTGGATTCGTTCAGGCGCAGTGGCAGTCGGTGCAGGCAGCTCTCTAACAGCCGGTGCAAAAACCGGCGATTATGCGGCAATCACTGCCATGGGCCGCGAATTTGTTAAGAGAATTAAAGAAGCCAGGGAGAATAGTTTTAATTGTAAATGGAGGCAGAGCAATGGCTAAAGTGATTACGTTTGGTGAAATCATGCTGAGACTTCAGACTTATGACAATCAGAGATTGATTCAGGCAACCGGTCTTGAGGCAAAGTTTGGCGGCGGTGAAGCAAACGTTGCTGTTTCCTTGGCAAATTACGGTCATGAGGCTCATTTTGTTACAAAACTTCCTGATAACTTAATTGGTGCATGGTGCGAATCTGAATTGAAAAAGTACGGTGTTAATACCGATTATATTGCAAAGGGCGGCGAGCGTGTCGGCATTTACTTTGTAGAAAAGGGTGCTTCCCAACGCGCATCTACCGTCACCTATGACCGTGCACATTCTTCCATTTCTACTGCAAAGCAGGAAGACTTTGACTGGGATGCAATTTTTGAGGGTGCAGATTGGTTCCACTTTACCGGTATTACTCCGGCACTGTCTGATGATGCGGCAGAATTGTGCCTGCTTGCGTGCAAAACAGCAAAGAAAAAGGGCATTACCACAAGCTGTGACTTAAACTTCAGAAAGAAGCTATGGACCAGCGAAAAGGCCGCCAAGGTTATGGGCGGCTTAATGGAATATGTTGACGTTGTCATTGCCAACGAAGAGGATGCTGAAAAGGTATTTGGCATTCATGCCGCTGAAACGGACATCACCGCTGGTGAACTTTCCGATGCCGGCTATCGTGATGTTGCAAAGCAGCTGGCTGACCGTTTTGGTTTTTCTCACGTTGCAATTACCCTGCGTGAGAGCATTTCCGCATCTGTTAATAACTGGTCTGCGCTTTTGTATGACGGTAAAGATTATTATAAATCCAAAAAATATACCATTAACATTGTTGACCGTGTCGGCGGCGGAGACTCCTTTGGCGGCGGTTTAATCTACGCCATGCTGGAAAAATTCAGCATGCAGGACACCATTGAGTTTGCGGTAGCAGCATCTTGCTTAAAGCACACCATTGAGGGTGACTTCAACTTAGTCAGCGTGAAAGAGGTTAAGAGCTTAGCAGAAGGTGACGGCTCCGGTAGAGTACAGAGATAATTTAGGTGCAGTGTGACCGAAAAGCCGGTCGCACTGCATGACTTTTAATAATAGTGGCAGCAAGTGTTGTTGCTGATATGTTAATTAAGCTAGGGGGCGTTTTGTTTAAATGAAAAAACAAGAATCTGTTATGGTTTCAGACAAATTAAAGGAAGAGTGCGGCGTATTCGGCTTTTATGATAATGATGGCTTTGATGTAGCACGGCTTACCTATTATGGGCTTTATGGCTTGCAGCACAGAGGGCAGCAAAGTGCGGGCATCGCGGTGAATGACGATAATGTGTTTCACTGCCATAAAGACCTTGGTCTTGTGCCCGATATTTTTAACGACAGAATTTTGAGCAATTTAACCGGTACAATTTCAGTCGGTCATGTCCGCTATTCCACAAAGGGCGACAACAAGCGGGAAAACGCACAGCCTTTAGTATATCAATACGTGAAGGGCACCTTAGCTTTAGCTTATAACGGTAACTTGATTAACGCAGGACAGCTGCGTGATGACTTTCAAAGAAACGGTGCAATTTTTCATACCTCTATTGACCCTGAGGTTATGATGTATAAAATTGCTCAGGAACGGATTAAGACCCATGCCATTGAGCGTGCGGTTCTCAACATGATGGATTATGTCCACGGTGCTTATTCTTTAGTTTTGATGAGCCCTCGTAAGCTCATTGGCGCAAGAGACCCTTACGGACTGCATCCACTTTCCATCGGCAAACTGGAAAATTCTTATGTATTATCTTCGGAAACCTGCGTGTTTGATAATATCGGCGCAGAGTTTATCCGTGATGTGGAGCCGGGCGAAGTTGTCTGGATTGATAAAGATGGTCTCCATTCCATTAAACACGAAAAGGCATTAGAGAGAGCCAGAATCTGTGTTTTTGAATATGTCTATAATGCAAGACCTGACAGCGTCATTCAGGGTGCTAGCGTGTATGAAGTGAGAAAGGCTATGGGTCATCAGCTGGCAAAAGAGCATCCGGTGGATGCAGATCTCGTTTTCGGTGTGCCGGATTCAGGTCTTTGTGCCGCTATCGGTTATGCAGAAGAGTCCGGTTTGCCTTACGGTAAAGGCTTTATTAAAAATAAATATGTAGGCAGAACTTTTATTCTGCCCACTCAGGCGCAACGCGAGGCTGCTGTTAACATTAAGTTAAATGTTTTAAGGAGCAGTGTAGAAGGTAAACGCGTGGTTATGGTAGACGATTCCATTGTCCGCGGTACAACCTGCGCAAACATTATTCGTGCCTTAAAAGAAGCCGGTGCTAAAGAAGTGCATATGCGTGTTTCCTCGCCGCAGTTTTTGTGGCCCTGTTATTTTGGAACAGATATTCCGTCTAGGGATTGCTTGATGGCGGTTAAATACAGCGTTGAGGAAATCAGACAAAAAATTGGTGCAGATTCTTTAGGATACCTGAGTATAGAAGGTTTAAAAGAAGCAACTAAATCGCTAAACTGCGATTATTGTCAGGCGTGCTTTACCGGGGTTTACCCCATGGAAGTTCCCCTGAATGTTGATGAAGCAGATTATAAACACACCAAGGAGGGCAAAAAATGAGTACAGCATATAAAGCAGCCGGCGTTGACGTTGAAGCCGGTTACGAAGCAGTTAAATTGATGAAGGAACATGTTAACAAAACCTTTACTTCCGGCGTGCTCAGCGGTCTGGGCGGTTTTGGAGGCTTGTTTGAACTGGGCGCAGGTTATGAAAATCCTGTTTTGGTTTCCGGTACTGACGGTGTCGGCACAAAGCTCAGGCTTGCATTTTTGATGGACAAGCATGACACCATCGGTCAGGATTGCGTGGCTATGTGCGCCAATGACATTGCTTGTTCCGGTGCAAAACCCTTGTTCTTTTTAGACTATCTTGCAGTTGGCAAAAATGTACCGACGCGCATTGCCGAAATTGTTAAGGGTGTGGCAGACGGATGCCTTTTGGCAGGTGCTGCTTTAATTGGCGGTGAAACCGCTGAAATGCCCGGTTTTTATGAAGTAAATGAATATGACCTGGCAGGCTTCTGCGTTGGCGTTGTTGACAAAAATAAAATTGTTGACGGCACAAAGACCAAAGCCGGTGACGTGCTGGTTGGTATTGCTTCCTCAGGCATTCACTCAAATGGCTATTCGTTAGTTCGCAAAATTTTTAACTTAGATTCTGAGGGCGCTAAAGAGCGGTTGGCAGCAACACCTGCCGGCTTACATACAACGCTGGGTGAAGCCCTTTTAACACCGACCAAGATTTATGTTAAGCCGCTTCTTTCGGTTATTGAGAATTTTGGTATTCATGCAGTTTCTCACATTACCGGCGGCGGTTTTTACGAAAACATTCCCCGTATGCTGCCGGATGGCTTATATGCAAAAATTGAAAAGAATAGTTTTGAGATTCCAGCTATCTTCCGCCTGATGGAAGAAACTGCCGGTCTTTCTGAGCGTGATTTATTTAACACCTTTAACATGGGCATCGGTCTTTGCCTGGCTGTTGAAAAGGAAAAGGCAGATGCTATTGTCAGCCACCTTGCAGCCATGGGCGAAAAGGCATGGGTCATCGGTGAAGTGGCAGAAGGCGGCAGCGAAGTCGTTTTAGGGTAAGAGGAATCAATATGGAAAATAAAAAACGAATCGGTGTTTTGGTTTCCGGCGGCGGTACCAATCTGCAGGCTCTGATTGATGCCCAGATGGGTGGCGAGCTTAAAAGCGGCGAGATTTGCGTTGTGGTAGCAAGCAAAGCCGGCGCTTATGCTTTGGAACGTGCTGAAAAGGCGGGCATAGAAGGCATTTGTGTTGAAAGGAAGAGCTTTTCTGATAAAGCGTCTTTTGAAGCAGCACTTTTAGAAGAGCTGACCAAACGCCGGATAGATATTTTGATTTTAGCCGGCTTTATGCTGGTGTTATCTGACAGGTTTATCCGTCATTTTCCGGATCGAATTATCAATGTGCATCCGGCGCTGATTCCGTCCTTTTGCGGTGACGGTTTTTATGGCTTACATGTTCATGAGAGAGCGCTTTCCTATGGTGTTAAGGTCACAGGGGCAACGGTGCATTTTGTGAACGAAGTGACAGATGGCGGTGCCATCATTCTGCAAAAGGCTGTAGAGATTCCCGAAGGAATTTCGGCAGAAGATTTGCAGCAGAAGGTTATGCGTGAGGCGGAGCATATTTTGCTCCCAAAAGCAGCAGAGCTTTTATGTGCCGGCAGGGTAAGGCGTGACGGCCGGCGGGTTGTGATTCAATAATTTTTGACAAAAGAAGGGAAGAGAACAATGGCAAAAAGAGCATTACTGAGTGTATCTGATAAAAGCGGCATTGTAGATTTTGCGAAAGGACTTTTGGATTTAGGTTTTGAAATCGTTTCAACCGGGGGTACCAAACGCGCTTTGGAAGAAGCAGGCTTGGCTGTTACCGGCGTATCTGAAATCACTGGTTTCCCCGAATGTTTAGACGGCCGTGTGAAAACCCTGCATCCGAAAATTCATGCAGGAATCTTAGCAATGCGCTCCAATCCTGAGCACATGGAGCAGCTCAGCGAATTAGGCGTTGACACCATTGATGTGGTAGCAATCAACCTGTATCCTTTTAAAGAAACCATTCAAAAGGAAGGCGTTACTTTAGAAGATGCCATCGAAAATATTGACATTGGCGGACCTACCATGATTCGTGCGGCAGCTAAGAACTATCAGGACGTTGCCGTTGTTGTTGACCCGGCTGATTATGAAACCGTTTTAGCTGAATATAAGGCAAACGGTGCTGTTAGCCGTGACACTAAATTTTATCTGGCATATAAAGTATTTGAGCACACAGCAAGCTATGATACGTTGATTTCTACATATTTAAGAAAGACCATCGGCAAGGAATTGTTCCCCAAGAACCTGTCCTTAACCTTTGAAAAGGTGCAGGAAATGCGCTATGGCGAAAATCCCCATCAGCAGGCTGTGTTCTACAAAGAGGTGGGTCCTTGTGCAGGCACACTGTCTGCGGCAAAGCAGCTTCACGGTAAGGAACTTTCTTACAACAATATTAATGATGCGAACGGTGCGCTTGATTTGGTTAAGGAGTTTGCCGAGCCTACTGTTGTTGCATCTAAGCATGCAAATCCCTGTGGTGTTGGTACCGGTGCAACCATTTTAGAGGCATATCAGAAAGCCTACGAGGGCGACCCTGTGTCTATCTTTGGCGGTATCATTGCGGCGAACCGTGAAATTGACGGTGCAACCGCTCAAGAGATGAGCAAAATTTTCTTAGAGATTATTGTTGCGCCCTCTTTCTCCAAAGAGGCGATGGAAATTTTGACTCAGAAGCAGAACATCAGATTGCTTGAACTGCCTGACCTGGCAGTTAAGCCCGATATTAATGATTTTGATATGAAAAAGGTTATGGGCGGTCTTTTAGTTCAGCAGCGTGATACTGAACTCTATGACGAGGAAAACTGGCAGGTTGTAACGAAAACACAGCCTACAGAAGAACAGATTCGTGATATGAAATTTGCGTGGAAGGTTGTTAAACACACCAAGTCTAATGCCATTGCAGTTGCGAAAGATAATATGTCAATCGGTGTTGGCCCCGGTCAGACAAACCGCGTTATGGCGGCTAGAATTGCCCTTGATTACGCAGGTGAACGTGCAGAGGGTGCAGCACTCGCGTCTGATGCATTCTTCCCCTTCCCGGATACTGTTGAAGAAGCTGCAAAAGCCGGCATCAAGGCTATCATTCAGCCGGGTGGCTCAAAGCGCGATCAAGAATCCATTGATGCTTGCGACAAATACGGCATTGCAATGGTGTTTGTAGGTATGCGCCACTTTAAACACTAATTAGCGGAAAGGACAGAACGATATGAAAGTATTGGTTGTTGGCGGCGGCGGTCGTGAACATACAATTTTATGGAAGCTTGCCCAGAGCCCAATGAAGCCGGAACTCTATGCAGCACCGGGCAATGGCGGCATTTCTCAGATAGCGACTTGTGTTAATATTAAAGCAACAGATGTTGACGGAATTGTTTCTTATGCAAAAGAAAACAAGATGGACTTTGTTGTAGTTGCACCGGATGACCCCTTAATGCTGGGTATGGTAGACCGCTTAGAGGCGGAGGGTATTAAGGCTTTTGGACCCAGACAGAATGCAGCCATCATTGAAGGCAGCAAAGTTTTTTCCAAGGAACTGATGAAAAAATATCAGATTCCCACAGCGGCATATGAGGTATTTTCGGACAGCAAAGATGCCATCAGCTATTTAGAAACCGTTTCTTATCCTACGGTTATTAAGGCAGAGGGCTTAGCACTGGGTAAAGGCGTTATCATTGCTGAAAGCTTTGAAGAAGCCAAGGCAGCCGTCAATGACATGATGTGTGACAAGGTCTTTGGCGATGCCGGTAACCGTGTGGTTGTTGAAGAATTTTTAACCGGTAACGAGGTTTCGGTTTTAGCTTTTACTGACGGCAAAACCATTTATCCCATGGTTAGTGCACAGGACCATAAGCGTGCCTATGACAATGACGAGGGCTTAAACACCGGCGGTATGGGAACCTTTTCCCCCAGCCGGCTGTATACAGATTCTATTCATGAAGAATGCATGAAGAATATCTTTTTGCCCACTGTGGAAGCTATGAACAAAGAGGGCAGAACCTTTAAGGGCGTTCTGTACTTTGGTTTGATTATGACCAAAAACGGCGTGAAGGTCATTGAATATAACGCCCGTTTTGGTGACCCTGAAACCCAGGTGGTTCTGCCGAGACTAAAGACAGACCTATTAGAAATCTTTATGGCAGTTAGCGATGAACGCTTGGGCGAAATCACGATTGAGTGGGAAGATAATGCGGCAGTTTGCGTTGTTATGGCATCCGGCGGATACCCCAAAAAGTATGAAACCGGCTTTGCAATCAGCGGCTTAGATGCGGCAGAAGCCGACCCTGATTTGACGGTGTTCCACGCAGGAACCAAGTGTGACGGTGAAACATTTTTAACAGCCGGCGGCAGAGTGCTGGGCGTAACAGCAGTGGCGTCTGATTTGGAAACGGCTATCTCTAAGGCATATGATGGTGTTTCTAAAATTTCCTTTGAGGGTGCACACTTCCGCCGCGATATTGGCAGAAAAAAAGAGATTGTTTTTAACTAAAAGAAGGTAATCTACATTGGTAAGAAAAGTTGTAGATTTTCATGCCCACGCATTTCATGATAAAATTGCGGAAAAGGCAGCGAAAAATCTTGAGAATTATTACAAAATCCCTCTGGCGGGGAACGGCAGGTTTTATGTTGTGACCAACAGCATGAAGGAGCACCAAATTGATAAACTGGTGGTGCATGCAACGGCCACAAAAAAAGAGCAGGTTGAAGTGATTAACGATTATGTTGCGGGCCTGCTTACAGAGGATATTATTGGTTTTGGAACTCTTCATCAGGACTATGAGGATTTTGAAAACGAGCTTGACAGAATGAAAGCTTTAGGTCTGCGGGGGATTAAATTTCACCCGATTTTTCAAGGCTTTAAAATTGACGATGAGGCAATGCTTCCTGTGTATCGTTCTATTGCAAAGCGTGGTCTTCCTGTCCTTATGCATATGGGGGACAAAAATGCTGACGGAGCAACCCCTAAGCGGCTTGCAAAAGTGCTTGATGAGGTTTCGGACTTAATTGTTGTAGCAGCACATTTGGGCGGCGTTTTTGAGTGGGATGAGGCAGAAAAACACCTTTACGGTCGAAGTAATGTGTATCTTGACACCTCCAGCGCTATGCGTTTTATGGAGCCGAGTGAGGCGACTGAACGCATCCGTGCTCACGGCACAAAACGTGTACTCTTTGGAACGGACTATCCTTTATCACTGCACCAATATGAACTTGAAATTTTTGACAAATTGGAACTTTCTGAGGAAGAACAAGAAGATATTTTATGGAAAAATGCATACCGCTTGCTGAATTTGTAACGCGGTAAGCGAATGAGGTAACATGAAACATAATGATATTTTGGCGGCGATGATTTCGCCGCTTTGTTCTTGGTATGAAACAAATAAAAGGCAACTCCCCTGGCGCAAGAACCGTGACCCGTATCGGGTATGGGTATCTGAAATCATGCTGCAGCAAACAAGAGTAGAGGCGGCACTACCATATTATCAGCGGTTTCTAGAGGCACTTCCCACCGTAGAAGCGCTGGCAAATGCCCCTGTGGATTTGCTTTTAAAGCTTTGGGAGGGTCTTGGCTATTACAGCCGTGTGAGGAATATGCAAAAAGCGGCGCAGACAGTGGTAGAAGTGTATGGCGGACAGTTTCCGGCTGACAGAAAGCTTTTATCCGGTCTTTCCGGCATCGGTGAATATACTGCCGGTGCGGTGGCATCCATTGCCTTTAATTTGCCGGAGCCCGCTGTTGATGGAAACGTTCTTCGGGTCATAGCAAGACTGCTGGATGATGATACAGACATTATGCTGCCTGCCTTTAAAAAACAGATACAAGGGGCACTTGCGGCGGTTTATCCGCAGGCAAAAGACTGTGGTGACTTGACCCAGGCGATTATGGAGCTGGGTGCGCTTGTCTGCATTCCCGGTGGCGTGCCGAAGTGTGACAAATGTCCTCTGGCGCATCTTTGCCAGGCAAAGCAAAATGGCAGGGAGCAGGTTTTGCCTGTCCGCAATGTGAAAAAAGAGAAAAAACTTGAAAAGCGCACGGTATTTGTTTTGGAACACGAGGGCAAGCTGGCGCTTATAAAAAGACCGGAATCCGGTGTTTTAGCAGGTATGTGGGAATTCCCGGCGGTAGAGGGGCACGTTGCTTTAAAAGCGGTGAACAAGGTTGTGGAATCTATGGGTGGTGCTGAGCGCGTTTCTAAACTGGCATCACACCGCCATGTTTTTACCCATTTGGTTTGGGATATGAAAGGCTATTATGTTTTAGCCAAGGAAAAAAGCGAGGCTTTTTTCTGGATAACGCCGGAAGAACTGGCTCACACAGTGGCACTGCCATCAGCTATAAAGCCGTTTTTTCAAGCGTATTTGGAGCAAAAGAAAGGATAAAAAGGGCGAGGGGACTGCAAAAAGCAGCCCCCTCATTTGGTTTGTGTCGCAACAATCGGAGCCGTTGCATTAAAAAAGTGCATCAACAAAGGTTGATGCACCGAAAAATACACCACTCTCAAATTTGTTACCACACAAATTAAAGAATCACACTCAAGGATGCATAAATAGAGCGTGCATTTTTGCCATAAAACAAAAATACACCCTGAATCTGATTCTATTAAAATTTGTGTGGTAGCCTTATTATACCATATCCGTTTTATTTTGTCAAACAGAAGATACGCAAAAATATACTTTACTTTGTTTCTTATTTATGATAAAATAGTGGTAGTATAATATTTTATTATATCGTCAGGGATGACTTGGAGGGGATACTATGAGAAAGGGATATAAAAAGGGCTTTTTGCAACGCATCAACAAACGTACCATAGTCTTCACAATGGGCGCAATTGCTTTGCTGATTCTCCTGTTTTTTGCTTCTTTCTGGGTTACCACAATGGTTTTAAGAAAAGATTGGGCTGTACCGATTCCGCAGCAGTCAGATTTTGTAACGCCATCTCCCAGTGCTGAGCCGGATGAGCCTGATTATGATCATGAAGATAACACAAATAAAATCTCGGATGCAGGGTGGGGTGTAATGCCTGCGGCGACTCAAAAACCGGCGGACGAATTGCCAGCGTCGGAGGCTAGCACGGCACCGGCAGCAAGCAGTGCACCACAGGCAAGTGCTAAGCCGGCAATGCCTTCAACTGCACCTAGTGCAGATGCACCGGTTGTGCCGTCAGCTAAGCCTGCAGAAACGCAAAAACCGGTTGAAAGACCCAGCCCGACGGTCGCGCCGTCAAAACTGCCGATTGAGATTATCTCGCCGAATGTGGGTGAATAAGGAGTTACAGCATGAACCTTACAGAAGAACAGATAAAGGTTTATATGACAGGCAGCGAAACAGAAACCAGGCAGCTTGCCGAAACCTTAGCCAAGCAGTTTGTACCCGGTCAGGTTGTTTGCTTGCGGGGTGATTTGGGCGTAGGAAAAACTGTTTTTGCAAAAGGGCTTTGCAGTGCGTTGGGTGTTGTAGAGCATGTCAGCAGCCCGACCTTTACGTTGGTTAATGAATATGAGGGCATAAACGGCACGATTTATCATTTTGATTTATACCGGATTGAAGACCCGGATGAATTATATGAAGTTGGCTTTGAGGATTTTGTCGGTGGCGGCGGCGTTGCTATCATTGAGTGGCCGGAGCGGGCAGAAGACATGCTTCCTCGAAAAAGACTTGAAATTTTGCTGGAGAGACATGGCGAAAACGGTCGCCGTATTACCGTTAAGGAGCTTTTTGAATGATTGTTTTAGGACTTGATGCATCCTCTGATGCAGCAGCAGCCGGCATTATGGCAGATGGGGTGTTGTTATGTGAGTATACACTCAATAACGGAAAAAATCACTCCGTTAAGCTGCTTCCCATGATAGAGGAAATGCTTAGACAGACAGGAATTACCTTTCCTGAAATTGATGCTTATGCCTGTGGCGTGGGGCCGGGTTCCTTTACCGGCGTTCGCATTGGCGTGGCAACGGCTAAGGGCTTTGCCCAAAGCTATCAAAAACCGGTTATTCCCATATCCAGTTTGCAAATTCTGGCAGACAATATATCGGAATATGATGGCTTGCGCGTGCCTTGTGTGCATGCAAGGTGCGATGAGCTTTACTGTGCGGCATACAATGGGGCAGGAGAAGCGATTTTAGAGCCATCTGTCATGACAATAGCAGAGCTTTCTCAGTATCTGGATGATAAGCCCTGCATGCTCTGTGGTGACGGCGTGAGCTTGCTTGGAGATTTGGGCAGTCAGGCACGTGTTGCCAGAATGAGTGCCAATGTCGTTCGCGGCGGTGCAGCTGCAGAGCTTGGCTATCGGTTACTTTTAGAGGGAAAGCAACAACATTATGAGGCGGTGGCGCCCTTATACCTTAGGGCGTCTCAGGCAGAAAGAGAATATGAGGCTCGGAAAAACGGGCAAAATATAAAATAAACAGGAGGCAAAATATGATTGTTATTGGTAGTGACCACGGCGCGTATGAACTCAAAAGCGTGTTGGTAGAACATTTAAAGTCAAAGGGGAAGGAAGTTTGCGATTGTGGCGTTTTTGATGCCACAAGTGTAGACTATCCGGATATTGCAAAGGAAGTTTGTGATAAGGTAAAAAGCGGCGACTATGAATTTGGTATTCTGCTTTGCGGAACCGGTATCGGTATTTCCATTGCGGCAAATAAGATTGACGGCATTCGTTGTGCTTTGGTTTGCAATGAATATTCTGCAGAAAAAACAAAACAGCATAACAATGCAAATGTGATTGCTATGGGCGGTCGCGTTATTGGTCCTGATCTTGCAAAAAACATCTTAGATGCGTATATGAATGCAGAATTTGAGGGCGGACGTCACCAGAAACGGATTGATAAAATCCACGAGCTGGAAAAATAACATTTCAAAGAGGGGGGCAAGTATCAATGGATAGACGGGACAAAATTAACTATTATCTGGATATTGCCCAGACAGTGTCAGAACGGGGAACCTGTCTGCGGCGGAATTACGGCGCAATCTTGGTAAAAAATGATGAAATTATCTCAACGGGTTATACCGGTGCACCCAGGTCACGGAGAAACTGTATTGATTTAGGGCACTGCTTGCGTGAAAAAATGAACATTCCCTCCGGAGAACGGTATGAGCTTTGCCGCTCTGTGCATGCTGAGGCAAACTGTATCATCAGTGCTTCTCGCAGGGATATGTTGGGTTCAACGCTGTATCTTGCTTGTCGTGATGCTAAAACCGGTGAGGTTTTCCCCGGTTCAAACAGTTGCAGTATGTGCAAGCGCATGATTATCAATGCCGGCATTAAAGAAGTCGTTGTCAGAGATACGATGGATGCATATCGCATTATTCCGGTATCCCGCTGGATTACCAATGATGACAGCTTGTTTGAAGAAGAATTGAACCAGAAAATAGAATCAGAAAAGTAAAAAAGAAAGACGCTGTTTTTGGGGGGCTAAAAACAGCGTCTTTTATATAACAATGCTGGGAACATTGCTATATGCAAAAATTAATAGTTAACAGTATTTTTCATTTTGAGACGGATGGAATCGGAGATCATAGCAATAAACTCACCGTTTGTGGGCTTTCCTTTATTTGTGTCAATGGTGTAGCCGAAAATACTGTTTAAAATTTCTTCCCGGCCACGGTTCCATGCTACCTCAATGGCGTGGCGGATGGCACGCTCTACCCGGGAGGAAGTAGTTTGGTAGTTGCGTGCCACGGTGGGGTACAACATTTTAGTAATGGAATTGATAAATTCTTTATCCTGAATGCAAAGACTGATGGCTTCACGCAGGTAGTTATAACCCTTAATATGCGCCGGAACACCAATTTCGTGAATAACATTTGTAATAATTGTTTCCAGATTTTCTGAATTTACGGGCGGTAACTTTTTTAAAGGTTGGGAATTTGTGAGTGAAAAATTTTCTGCAGCATTACTTGTCAGGGCTTGAGAGGTGCCGATTTGACTTTTAATTGCTTGCCGGATTCGTTTTAAAACAATTTCATTATCTTCTACGGGTCTTACCAAATAGTAGCTGGCACCAAGCTGTAGGGCTCTGTTTGTAATGTTGTCATTATTGACAGCAGACAGTACAATGCATACCGGTTTTTTCTTCATTCCGCTTTTTTGCAGTAGTTCTAATAGTTCCAGACCGTCCTTTCGCGGCATGATAATATCCAGCACAACAACATCCGGATTTTTTTCTGTAATCAGGTCATATCCGCTTGCACCGTCATGTGCCATGCCGATGATTTCTATATCGGCGGTACCTTCAATGTCCTTTGCCAGCTCCTGACATTGTACCTTGTTATCATCTACTAAAATAACTGAGATTTTTTCCATTTTAAAGCTCCTCCTCATACAGTAAAAGAAATATACCAATTTTTTACAATTTTTATTTATTGAGGTTATTATAACATTACAGAAAGGGAAAATGCAAGCTATATTTTGGCAATAATTGTATAATTATGGAAGTTCGTAAATTTGTTTCACAATGACGCCTTAAAATAAGGGAAAAGTTATAAAAGAAGTGACAAAGTACACGAAAAGTGTCAAAAAAAGTTAATTAAGAAATCAGTTTTTAAATAAAGGGAAATGCGTGTGACTAATTTCTGCGTTTTTCACATATATTGCATAGTAAGAAGGCAAAATACATAAATAATGCACAAAAAACAAAGAAAAAAACTATTAATAATTGTTGATAATTTCTTTTTTGTTTTCTATTTATTTTATATATAATTTGTGCTATAATATATAATAAGTATATTTAACTTCGGCAGGCTCAAAAGGTAAGATGTAAGAAATAAGCCTTAAAATGGTATTTACGGTTTATTTCTTATCTCTTGCTTTTGAGCATGTCAAAAAATAAAATTGGAGGTTTACCATGTTTAAAAGCTTTGAAATGGAACTGGCGGGTCGTCCGCTGGTAATCGAAACAGGCAAATATGCTGAGCTTGCAGGCGGTGCAGTTATGGTGCGCTACGGCGATACTGTTATTCTGTCTACAGCAACAGCATCTGCCAAACCCAGAGAGGGCATTG
This sequence comes from Clostridia bacterium, assembly GCA_017507525.1. Taxonomy (GTDB): domain Bacteria; phylum Bacillota; class Clostridia; order UBA1381; family UBA9506; genus UMGS755. Next base: position 27,832 of record JAFWAT010000032.1, read on the forward strand.
ACTTCTTTCCGCTGAGTGTGGATTTTGAAGAAAAACTCTATTCTGTAGGTAAAATCCCCGGTGGATTTATTAAGCGTGAGGGCAGACCCACTGAGAAGGCAATTTTGACTTCCCGCGTTATTGACCGCCCCATTCGTCCCTTATTCCCCAAGGATTTGAGAAACGATGTATCGGTTGTTAACACCGTTATGTCTGTTGAACAGGACAATTCTCCTGAGGTTGCTGCCATGATTGGTACATCTTGTGCCATCAGCATTTCAGACATCCCCTGGAATGGTCCCATTGGCGGAGTTATCGTTGGCTATGTTGACGGCAAGCACGTTATTAACCCCACCAGCGAGCAGCGTGAACGGAGCCTGATGTCTTTGACTGTTGCCGGCACCAAAGAAAAGGTTGTTATGATTGAAGCCGGTGCAAAAGAGGTTTCTGAAGAGGTTGTGTTTGAAGGCATCCAGCTGGCTCATGAAGAAATCAAAAAGATTTGCGACTTTATCGCAGGCATCCAGGCTGAAGTTGGTAAGGAAAAATTCTCCTACGAGGCTCACGTTGTTGACCCCGTTATGTATGAAGATGTTAAGGCTTTTGCTGAAGACAAGCTGAAAATTGCATTAGATACTGACGACAAGAACATTCGTGAAAAGAATTTAAAAGCTTTATACGAAGAAATGTATGCTCACTTTGACGGTAAATATACCGAAGAAGAGCATGGCGGTCAGATTTATGAAGCAATGGAGAAACTGCAGAAGACCATCGTTCGCCGCTGGATTTTAGACGAAGGCAAGCGTGTTGACGGTCGTGGTATTACCGATATTCGTCCGCTGTCTGCTGATGTTGCTATTTTACCCAGAACGCACGGTTCCGGTATGTTTAAGCGTGGTCAGACACAGGTTTTAACGGTTGCTACTTTAGGCGCTATGGGCGATGCTCAGGCACTTGACGGCATCGATTTAGATGACCAGAAGCGTTATATGCATCACTACAACTTCCCCTCATATTCTGTTGGTGAAACCCGTCCTTCCAGAGGTCCGGGACGTCGTGAAATCGGTCACGGTGCACTGGCAGAACGTGCACTCGAGCCCGTTGTTCCTTCTGAAGAAGAATTCCCCTATGCAATCCGTCTGGTTTCTGAAGTGTTAAGCTCAAACGGCAGTACCTCTCAGGCATCTGTTTGTGCCAGCACCTTAGCACTCATGGATGCAGGTGTTCCCATTAAGGCGCCTGTTGCCGGTATTTCTGTTGGTTTAGTTACCGAGGGCGACCGCTTCATTACCATGGTTGACATTCAAGGCTTAGAGGACTTTTATGGCGACATGGACTTTAAGGTAGCCGGTACCAAAGAGGGTATCACTGCCATTCAGATGGATATTAAGATTGACGGTTTAACACCCCAGATTATTAAGCAGGCACTGGCACAGACCAGAAACGCACGCTTCCAGATCATTGATGAAGTTTTATTAAAGACCATTGAAGCACCCAGAGCCTCATTGTCTACCTACGCACCGAAAATCTTCACCATGACCATTGATACTGATAAGATTCGTGACGTTATCGGCTCCGGCGGTAAGACCATTCAAAAGATTATTGCTGAAACCGGCGTTAAAATTGATATTGAGGACGACGGCAAGGTTTACATCGCAACCGCTGATGAAGAAATGGCAAATAAGGCTATGGAAATCATCAAGGGCTTAACCGGTAACATTGAAATCGGCTCTATCTATAAAGGTAAGGTTGTTAACATTCTGCCCTTTGGTGCGTTTGTTGAATTCCTGCCGGGTAAAGACGGTATGGTTCACATCTCTAAGCTTGCGAACAAGCGTGTAGAGAAGGTTGAAGATGAAGTGAATATCGGTGATGAAATTATGGTTAAGGTCATCGAAATTGACAGACAGGGTCGCATTAACCTGTCCAGAAAAGATGCGATGAATGAATTAAACCTCTGGTAAAAAACTGGCTTTTCCGGTTGACAGGAACCCATTGTCAAACACCAAAATGCGGCGGAGGGTTTTTCCTGCTCCGTCGCATTTTGTTTGTTTTATTACCTGTGCCGGAAAAAGGAGATTTGGCATATGCTTTTAGTGGGAATTAACGCAAAATATGTGCACAGCAATCTGGCGATTCGGTATCTTTCTAAAATGGAACCGCGATTTGGGTTCTGTGAATATACCATTTCAGACCGCCCGGAGAGCTTAGCATCCGCCCTTTTTAGAACGGGGGCAAAAACATTTTTGTTCTCTTGCTATATCTGGAATATTGAGCATGTGTTGAAGGTTTGCGAAATTTTAAAAAAGGCAGACAGTTCTGTCAGAATTCTGTTGGGCGGTCCTGAGGTCAGCATTGATGCCGAAGAGCGGCTCGCACAACATGATTACATTGATTTTGTTTTATGCGGCGAGGGAGAAAAAGCAATTTCTTCCTTTGCCGATAGTTTAGAAAGTGGCGATTTTTCGTGCGTTCCCGGGCTATATTACAGAGAGGACAGCGAGATTAAAAAAAGCCTCATTCCCCCGCAGGAAGCGGATTTAAATGAAATTCCTTTCCCTTATGAGACGGCGGATATGCCGGCGCTTTCAAACCGTATTGTATATTATGAAACGTCCCGCGGGTGCCCGTATCGCTGCGCATTCTGTTTGTCGGGTGTTGCCGGCAGCTTACGGTTTTTACCGGTTGCGCGAGTGGAGCGAGAGCTTGCCTTTTTTGAAGAGCAGGGCGTTCCTTTGGTGAAGCTTGTTGACCGTACCTTTAATGCTGACCCTGACCGTGCCCTTACAATTATTGAGGGAATTAAAAAGCGGGGCGGCAAAACCACGTATCATTTTGAAATTCGTGCAGAAAGTATGACTGAGGCGTTAATCCACAGCCTGCAGGAAGCTCCCAAAGGCATGTTTCAGCTTGAAATCGGTGTGCAAAGCACACAACCTGAAACCTTAAAAGCTATTTGCCGCAATCCGCAGCATCAGCGTCTGGTTGAGGTGGTGCAGGCACTTTCAAAAAACCGGAATATGCATTTGCATTTAGATTTAATTGCCGGTTTGCCCGGTGAAACGCTGGAGGCATTTGTTTCTTCTTTTCACGATGTGATGAAATTAAGACCCAATGACCTGCAGCTTGGCTTTTTAAAAAAGCTTAAGGGTTCAGCCTTATGTGCTCCCGGTAGCGAGTTTCAAAGCTTTCCGCCTTATGAGGTGGTACATAGCGACGGAATGCGCTATGAGGAGCTTTTGCACTTAAAGCAAGTGGAGGAAATGCTTGAGCGCTATTATAACAGCGGCGTTTTTACAAATACGATTTTATATATATTAGATACATATTACCCTGAGAGAGAATTTGATTTTTTTGCACAAATGGCTGCATTTTTAAAGGGTGATACAGCCCCCAAAAGTCAAAAAACTGCTTATGAAGACTTGTATCGCTTTGCGTGTGTTACCTTTCATGACGCAGGCATCACGCATCGGCTGATTTATGATTATTGCTTGCGGCACAGGGATTCTCTTTCTTTTATGCAGTCCGGTGACGGAGTAAAATCCGCAGCGTTTGAATTTTTAAAGCAGCCGGAACGCGTCAAACTTTATTTTGCAGATTATGCCGGTGAAAAACCGGTCTCACTATATAAAAAAATCCGTTTTGTGCCTATTGGCTCTAAAATCTTCGCATTTGATTATGAGGGTGGGCGAGCCATAGACGTAACAACGGAATTTAAATTGGAGGAGTAGTATATGTTTAAAGTAAGCTTGAAGGATGGAAGCTTGCTGTCAGTTGAGGCAGAAAAGACCTTATACGATCTGGCAGGCGACATTAGCGGTGGATTGCAACGTATGGCGCTGTCTGCTGAGGTAGATGGTACCGTTATGGATTTAACCCGAACTATTACGCAGGACGCCACCGTCAATTTTCTGACATTTAATGACCAGAAAGGCCGCGACACCTTCCGTCATACCGCTTCTCACGTTTTAGCGCAGGCAGTAAAACGGTTATATCCCCAGGCAAAGCTTGCCATTGGACCTGCGATTGAAAACGGATTTTACTACGATTTTGATTGTGATGTTTCCTTTACGGCTGACATCTTAAAAAATATTGAAGCAGAAATGGCAAAAATCGTGAAAGAGGATGTCAAAATTGAGCGCTTTACCATGAGCCGCGATGAAGCTATTAAATACTTTGAAGAAGCCGGCGAACCTTACAAAAAGGAACTAGTTGAAGACCTGCCGGAGGGTGAAGAAATTTCCTTCTACCGTCAGGGTGACTTTACTGACCTTTGTGCCGGTCCGCACCTTCCCTCAACCGGAAAGATTAAGGCAATTGCCTTAACGCAGGTTGCCGGTGCTTATTGGCGCGGTAATGAAAAGAACAAGATGCTACAGCGTATTTATGGAACGGCTTTCCCCAAAAAGAGTGAACTGGAGGAATATCTGGCAGCTGTAGAAGATGCTAAAAAGCGTGATCATAACAAAATTGGCCGTGAACTGGGTTACTTTACAACATCAGAGCTCATTGGTCAGGGTCTTCCCATCCTGCTTCCCAAGGGTGCACGTGTTATCCAGTTAATGCAGCGTTTTGTTGAAGATGAAGAGCAGAAGAGAGGCTATCTCTTAACCAAAACGCCTTTTATGGCAAAACGTGATTTATACAAAATTTCCGGCCACTGGGATCATTACAGAGATGGTATGTTCATTATGGGTGACCCGGATGCTGAGGGTGAAGTGTTTGCCCTGCGTCCCATGACCTGTCCGTTCCAGTTCCAGGCATACCTCACTGATATGCGTTCTTACCGTGACCTGCCGCTGCGTTATGCAGAAACCTCAACCCTGTTCCGTAACGAGTCTTCCGGGGAGATGCACGGCTTAATCCGTGTTCGTCAGTTCACCATTTCCGAGGGGCACTTAGCTTGTACGCCGGAGCAGCTTGAGGGCGAGTTTGCACAGTGTGTTGAACTTGCAAAATTCATGCTGACGACGTTAGGTTTGGGTGATGATGTTTCTTACAGATTCTCCAAGTGGGATCCTAATAATAAAGAAAAATACATTGGTTCAGCTGAAGAATGGGAAAATGTTCAGGCTCGTATGAAAGAGATTTTGGATGACCTGAAGATTGATTACACCGAAGAAGAGGGCGAAGCTGCTTTCTACGGTCCTAAGCTTGACATTCAGATTAAAAATGTTCACGGCAAGGAAGACACCTTGGTTACCGTTCAGATTGACTTCCAGTTGGCAGAGCGTTTTGGCATGGAATATGTGGATAAAGACGGTTCTAAGAAATATCCTTATGTTATTCACAGAACCTCTATTGGTTGCTACGAAAGAACCTTAGCATTGCTCCTCGAAAAATATGCAGGTGCACTGCCCACATGGCTGGCGCCTACTCAGGTTAAAATTCTGCCTATTGCTGATGCGCATCATGATTATGCGTATGCAGTTCGTGACTTACTTATGGAAAACGGCATTCGCGTAGAGGTTGACAGCCGTAACGAAAAAATCGGTTATAAGATTCGTGAAGCCCAGATGGATAAAACGCCCTTTATGCTGATTATCGGCGGTAAGGAGTGCGAAGAGGGTACAGTTTCTGTTCGCGGCCGCAAGCAGGCAGATTTGGGCGCTATGACTAAGGAAGAATTCTTAAGCATGATTTTGGAAAAGGTTAAGACAAGAGATAATAATTAATGTATAAAAAAAGTATATCCGGTAACATTTAAAGGAGGGTTTCGTATGTGGATGGTAGCCTATGTAACACAAAGTAAGGAGTCAGCAGAAAGAATTAGAACGCTTCTGCAGGAGGCAGGCTTGCTGGTTAAAATCCGCAGCGTAAACCAAAGTGGTAACGGACAATTTGGCTGTTATGAAATTTTGGTGCCCGAAGCTGAGCTTTCTGAGGCTCATGAAATCATTATAGAAAAAGCATTGTAAGAATCAATTTATACATTAAAAAGGAGGGCATTATGAAGAGAATTGGTGTTTTAACCAGCGGCGGCGATGCGCCGGGGATGAATTCAGCAGTTCGTGCGGTTGTGCGAACGGCTCTTTCAAAAGAGATGGAGGTTTTCGGTATCCGTAAAGGCTATGCCGGATTAATGAATGGGCTATTTGAAGAAATGAACGCACGCAGCGTTTCTAACATTTTGCACCATGGCGGTACTATTTTACAGTCCTCCAGATGCCCTGAGTTTTGTAAGGCAGAGGGCGTGGAAAAAGCAGTAGAAGTAGCAAAAAACGCCGGCATTGAGGGCCTTGTTGTCATCGGCGGTGACGGTTCTTTCCGCGGTGCGAAGGATTTATCTGAGGCAGGTCTTCCCACGATTGGCATTCCCGGTACCATTGATAATGATATTGGGTGTACGGATTATACCATTGGCTTTGATACGGCACTCAACACGGTTAAAGATGCCATCGATAAAATCAGAGATACTGCCCAGTCTCACGAGCGTTGCTCTATCATTGAGGTTATGGGTCGGGGCGCAGGCTACATTGCAGCCTATGTTGCCATTGCCTGCGGCGCTGAAGCGGCGATTATTCCCGAACAACCCTATGATTTCCACAAGGATATTATTCAGCCGATTTTAAATAACAAAAAACGCGGCAAAGAAAATAACTTAATTGTTGTGGCAGAGGGTGTTGGTGGCAGCGTTGAAATGGCAAAATGCATTGAAATGATGACCGGTATTGAAACCCGTGCCACCATTTTAGGTCATATTCAGCGTGGCGGCAGCCCCACGGTTAACGACAGAATGCTTGCAAGCCGTATGGGCGTTCATGCGGTGAAGCTATTGCATCAGGGTATTGGTAACCGGATTGTTGCAGTAAGAAATGATGAAATTGTAGATTATGATATTTCAGAAGGATTGAAAATGGAAAAGTCCTTTAAGAAAGACATCATGAAAATGGAAAGAGTTTTAAGTATGTAACAGATGGCAGGCGGTCGCAAACGGCGATTGCCTGTCATTTGGCATTGTATTTTAAAGAGATAAACAGGTGAGAAAATGACGAAAGTGATTCAAATAGAGGACGATTTTTCAGTTTTGGATGAAGCGGCAAAAAGCCTGTCGCAAGGCGGCTTGGTGGCTTTCCCGACGGAAACGGTTTACGGTCTTGGCGCCAATGCCCTTGACCCTGAAGCTGTAGCCAATATTTTTGTTGCAAAAGGTCGCCCTCAGGATAATCCCTTGATTGTACATATTAGCGATCAATCAATGCTCAGCCAGGTGGTTTCGCATGTTCCGCCGGCGGCAGAAAAGCTGATGGAAGCTTTCTGGCCGGGGCCTTTGACCATTATTTTAGAAAAATCTGAAACAATTCCTGTTTCTGTGACGGCAGGATTATCCACCGTAGGTGTGCGAATGCCATCTCATCCTGTGGCACTTGCGTTAATTGAAAAAAGTGGCGTGCCTGTGGCGGCCCCCAGTGCCAATTTGTCGGGCAGTCCCAGCACAACTCGTGCCTCTCATGTGATTCATGACTTAACCGGTCGGGTAGATTATATTATTGACGGCGGAGCCTGTGAGGTAGGGCTTGAATCAACGGTTTTGGATATGACAGGGAAGATACCGCAGATTTTGCGCCCGGGTGGGGTTAGCTTGGAAGCATTGCAAGCTGTTTTAGGTCAGGTGATGTATGAACCGGCATTAAAGGACAGCCGCGAAGTGCCTAAAAGCCCCGGCATGAAATATCGTCACTATGCGCCCCGGGGTGAACTGTATCTTGTAGAAAAAAAGCATGAGGACAAGCTTAGACAGATGCTCTCAGACTATCGTGCACAGGGCAAAAAAACCGGTGTTTTGTGCTGCGGTGCAAAGCAGTATGAGGCGGATGTCTTACTTAATTGCGGCAAAACGGCTAAAGCCTATGCCAACGCTTTGTTTGATGCCCTGCGTCATATGGATGATATGGGCGCAGAGGTTATTTTTGCGGAACTCCCTTGCGATGAGGGCGGCATTGTGCCGGCTTTAATGAACCGTATGCTGAAGGCTTCCGGAGGGTACGTGCTGGCAGAGGATGTAACGATTAAGGTTGAACGTTTATAGGGAGACAGTTATGAAATATCAGATGGCTATTTTAACAAAGGACATGCTTTCTGACCTTGCCAAGCTTGAAAAAATGTGTTTTTCAGTGCCCTGGACAGAGACTATGTTTTTAGGCGAGTTGTTAAATCCGGCAGCGGTTTACCGGGTCATTCTGTATGAGGGAAAACCTGTGGCATATATGGGTATGTGGCTTGTGGCTGATGAAGGGCAGATCACCAACGTTGCGGTGCATCCTGACCATCGCAGGCAGGGTCTTGCCAAAGAGCTGATTCATGCTTTTATTGATATTGCAAAGCACGAAGAACTTGCGCTTTTAACATTAGAGGTCCGTGCCGGTAATCAGCCTGCTATTTCTTTGTATGAAAGCCTTGGTTTTTATCAGGTTGGCCTCAGGCGAAACTATTACGAAGGCAAAGAGGATGCCCTGCTGATGAATCTTGCTGTAAGCGGAGAGCAGGAAAAAGGAGAGAAAAACAGTTGAGTCAATTATTATTAGCGATAGAGTCCTCCTGTGATGAAACAGCAGCCGCTGTTTTAAAGGATGGCAGAACGGTTTTATCAAATGTTATTTCATCGCAGATTCCCATTCACGAACGATACGGTGGCGTTGTACCCGAAATCGCTTCCCGAAACCATGTGTTGAATTTGCCGGGGGTGATTGATAAGGCACTTTCTGATGCCGGATGCACGTTCCGTGATTTATGCGCCATTGCGGTGACCTACGGTCCGGGCCTTGTGGGTGCGCTTTTAACCGGTGTTTCAGCAGCAAAAGCCATTGCCTCGGCGCGCAATCTGCCCTTGATTGGTGTCAATCACATTCACGGTCATATTGCGGCTAACTACATAGCACACCCTGACCTTGAGCCGCCTTTTGTTTGTTTGGTGGCGTCTGGCGGTCACAGCCATATTGTTTATGTAAAGGATTATACAGAGTTTGAGATTTTAGGCAGAACCCGTGACGATGCGGCAGGGGAAGCCTTTGATAAAATAGCCAGGGTATTGGGTCTTGGCTATCCCGGCGGTCCCAAGCTTGAAAAACTGGCGGAGGAAGGAAACAGCGAGGCAATTTCATTCCCCAGAGTTACCTTTGGTGATGGGTGTTATGATTTCAGCTTCAGCGGCGTAAAAACGGCGGTTATTAATTATATTCACCGGCAGGAACAACGCGGCGAGGCAATTTGCAAGGCAGATTTGGCGGCGTCCTTCCAGCGTGCGGTTGTTGAAGCACTCACTGAACATACCATAGCGGCAGCGAAGGAAAAGGGCTGCTCCGTCATCACCCTAGCCGGCGGCGTCAGCGCCAACGGTGCTCTGCGGAGAAGCTTTGATGCAGCAACCCAAAAAGAGGGATATACCTTGTATTATCCGCCCCTTGTTTTGTGCACCGATAACGCGGCAATGATTGGTTGTGCCGGTTATTATCTATATGAAAAAGAAATTTTTGCAGACAGTACGTTAAATGCTGTACCAAATTTAAAACTCTAACTTTAGGTTGATGGAGGGCTTATGCAAAGAAAAAACGGTCAAAAAAAATCCGACAAAAAAATAGCGCTCTTAATTTGTTTGATTTTGGTTCTGTTATACGGCGGCTCCGTGCTTTCTGATTATCGGGGCAGCTCAAAGGGCGAGCCGTGTGAGGTGACCATTTCTGAGGGCAGCGGCACCATCCAGGTGGCAGAAGCATTGCAGGAGCAGGGAATTATTAAAAAACCGTTTTGGTTTCGGGTGTTTTCAAAACTGGGCGGGCACGATGGCGATTATCAGCCGGGGACATTCAGCCTGCAAACAAAAACCGGATACCCTGAGCTGTTTAAAACCTTAACGCAGATGCCCCTGTCACACTTTGTAACCCTTACCATTCCTGAGGGCTATGAGCTCCGGCAGATTGCAGATGCTTTAGAAGAAGCGGGGTTGATTGATCGGGCACGTTTTTATGATGCTGTGGAAAACGGCAATTTTGACTATGATTTTTTACGTGATGTCCCAAGGCGTGAAAACCGCCTGGAAGGGTATTTATTTCCTGATACCTACCAGTTTATGCGTGGAGAAAGCGAAGAAACCATTATAGATAAAATGCTTTCACGGTTTGATGAGATTTATTCGGAAGAATATAAAAACCGTGCAAAAGAGCTTGGCATGACAGATGATGAGTTGATTACCCTGGCATCCATTGTGGAAAGAGAAGCGCAGGGAGACGCAGACAGAACTCTGGTTGCAGGGGTTTTTCACAATCGCCTAAAAAGTGTGCAATACCCCTACCTTGAATCTTGTGCAACGGTGCAGTATATTTTGAAAGAGAGAAAAGCAGTGTTGTCCGTTGCGGATACAAAAATTAATTCGCCCTATAACACCTACCAAAATCCGGGATTGCCCCAAGGACCCATAGCATCACCGGGGAAGGAGGCCATTGAAGCGGCGTTGTATCCGGAGGAAACAGAGTATCTGTTTTTCGTTTTGGATTCAAGCGGAAAACATCGTTTTGCCAAAACTTTTGAGGAACACAGGGTGAATATGGGTAAATAAAGAGGCTGTAGCAAAATGATTTCATTTTGCTACAGCCTCTTTTAGGGATGGATGCAAAATAGTGCAGATTGGATAAACTGAATCCCGTCGGCGTACGTTGGTACGCCAAGAGGTGAAGTTTATTCAAAGCGCAAAGCATTTTTTATTTAGAAATTCATTACATAATGAATTTCTACCATAACTTTTTCATTCTTTTTTTGTATTCAGCTTCTAAAATCAATGTTATTATAACGCTTTTGTGCTTTGCGCGGTCTGTGCATTTTGCTACAGCCCCTTTATATATACTTCCTCATTCTCTCCAGTGCCCCTTTTTCAAGCCTTGACACCTGTGCCTGAGAAATTCCGATTTCTTCTGCCACTTCCATTTGCGTTCTGCCGGAGAAAAACCGGAGTGAGATAATGTGTTTTTCCCGGTCAGACAGCCGCTTCATGGCTTCCGATAAGGCTATGTTTTCCAGCCATTGTTCATCGGTGTTTTTGGTATCCTTCACTTGGTCCATGACAAAGATTGTGTCTGTCCCGTCGTTATATGCCGGTTCGTGGAGGCTGATGGGGTCTTGGATGGATTCTAAGGCAAACACCACCTCTTCTTTTGAAAGCTCCAACATTTTAGCAAGCTCATCAATGGTGGGTTCTTTTGAATTTTGACTAATAAATTCCTCTTTTGCCTTTAGGGCTTTATAGGCAATATCCCTAAGGGAACGGCTGACACGAATTTGGTTGTTGTCCCTGAGATAACGCCTGATTTCGCCAATAATCATGGGTACAGCATAGGTGGAAAATTTTACATTATGAGAGGTATCAAAATTATCAATGGCTTTAATTAAGCCAATACAACCGATTTGAAATAAATCATCCATGTTTTCGCCACGGTTATTAAACCGCTGAATAACGCTTAAAACAAGGCGCAAATTGCCGCCGATAAAGGTTTCGCGCGCCTCTTTATCCCCTTGCTTGATTTTTTCAAATAACGCTATTTTTTCGTCGTTACTAAGTACCGGCAGCTTTGCTGTATTTACGCCGCAGATTTCTACTTTGTTTGCCACAATCAATCACCAGCCTTTTACTTTTTCA
>JAFWAT010000033.1 GCA_017507525.1 Clostridia bacterium
ATGGTGGGTATAGCTCAGTTGGTTAGAGCGCTAGATTGTGGCTCTAGAGGTCGTCGGTTCGACTCCGATTACCCACCCCACTTTCTTTTATGTATATTTTTGCTACATCCGGGTAAACTCTCGGTTGGTTAGTATATTGGGATGTCGCCAAGTTGGTAAGGCACCGGATTCTGGTTCCGGCATTTCGAGGGTTCGAGTCCTTCCATCCCAGCCAAATTCTATCTATGTTTTGGGATATGTTGGGATATAGCCAAGTCGGTAAGGCACCAGACTTTGACTCTGGCATTTCGTAGGTTCGAGTCCTGCTATCCCAGCCATATGGGCCATTAGCTCAGTCGGCAGAGCACTTGACTTTTAATCAAGGTGTCCGCGGTTCGAATCCGCGATGGCTCACCAAATCGGAACAAGCATCGCTTGTTCCGATTTTTTTATGCAAAAAATCAGTCACCTGCTTCACGATTCCTCCTTTTTCGTAAAAAGGCGTGCTTGGCTCATCTTTCCGCTTATGTTCTCCCTTGCGCCATTATTTATATTTGTTTAAACCCATCCCCGCAAACCTCACGGACCTCTGATATGATGACAAAAGCTTCGTTGTCTATTGCCTTTACCTTGTTTAAAATCTGCTGAGCCTCTTTGCTTTTTACAATGCACATCAGCATCATGTGGTCATGGCCTGAGTAACAACCCCTACTGTAAATGCCGGTAACCCCACGAACGATGTCCGACATAATGTACTCAGCTATTTCACGATTCTTTTTAGAAATAATATAGATTGACTTTGCAAAGTCACCCCGAATTAAAATAAAATCCGTAACCTTGCTACTAATGTAGAGTGACAGCACCGAATAAAACATAATGGTCACATCTTTAAATACGAAGCCGGAGGCAAGTATGACCCCCGTGTCAATCATTAGAATAAAAGTGGCAACGCTAATGTGGCGAATGGCTTTGTTCAGCATAAGCGCCGTAAAGTCAGAACCGCCGGTAGAGCCTTCCCGCAGAATGGTGAGCCCCACGCCCAAACCGGCTAAAATACCGCCGAAAACAGCGCAAATCAACACATCCTCATGGTAGGAGACGAGATTTTCCGTCAGGCGCAAAAATACGGCCAATAAAATAATGCCGGTTAAGTTTTTAACAATCGTTGATTTTTTCACCATTTTAAACCCGGAAGCAAGCAAAATTAAATTAAACACCAGGGTTGTTACCCACACCGGGATGTGAAACAAGTGATACAGCATCGTTGCCACACCGCTGACGCCGCCGGTGGAAATTTTAGCCGGCACTAAAAAGAAATTGATGCCAATAGCTAAAATAAACGTTCCCAATACAATTACAAAATAATCTATAATCTTCTTTTTCATCAAAACCACCCATTGATTGTTTTTATGTAACATAACATAGAGCAGTTTTGAAAAAGCAGGGAATCTCTCTGCTTATTTATGTGCAGAATCGGCAAAAACTATCAGGTTAAATTTATTTCCGTGTAAACAACAAGAGCGATTCACAAGTTTTGTGAATCGCTCTTGTTGTTTTTATTGTTCACCAAAGCCGCAACCACAGCCACCATTTTTTTGGCTGCTACATGAGCCACCGGCAGGGCAGCCGATGCATTTTTTGCCGCTTTTCTTTGCTCTGTAAATATAGAATCCGGCAAGACCTAAAATAATCACAAGTACAGCAATGATAATTGCATTTTCCATACAAAAAACTCCTTATTTTACTTCTGCTTTCTGCTGTTTTAAGGCATATTCTGCCTTGAGTCTTCGTTCAGAACGGATGCAGAGATGCAGCACAATAACTGCCATAGCCAAAACAACAATCAAGCCAGGGAGAAAAGCTACGCCAGCGCTACCCGTGGTAATCAGTGACCCAATCTGGTATACCAAAAAGCCAACGGTAAAGCCAACACCCAGTTGCAAAGAGATGCCACCCCAAAGCCATTTTGCACTCTTCATTTCTGCGTGCATGGCACCAATTGCCGCAAAGCAAGGGGGGGTGAACAGGTTAAACATTAAGTACGCAAGTGCTGCTGCGGCAGTAAGCTCGGGTGCTGCACCCGGAAGTTCCTTAGCCACATCCGTCATGGCATAGCAAACAGCTATGGTTGCAACAACATTTTCTTTGGCAATAAAACCGCTTACCGTTGCTGCGGTAAGTTGCCATGCGTGATATCCGATAACCGGAACGAGAAGGTATGCAAGGGGACGTGCAATTGACGCGAGAATTGACGAGTCCGCACTTTCCACAACGGCAAGGCTCCAATCAAAGCTCTGCATAATTTGAACCGCCGTATTGCAGAGAAGAATAATCGTTCCTGCCTTTACGATATACGCCCAACCACGGCTGCACATAGATTTCACCGCACCCCACAGACTGGGTATTTTATATTCCGGCAATTCAATAATGAAGAAAGACTTTCTTGCCCTGTAGCCCGTGATTTTATTAATTAAAAGAGCGCATAAGAAAATCAGCACAATGCCGGCAAGATACATGGTCGTGCTGACCCAGCCTGCATCTTCAAAAAATGCGCCGGCAAAGAGAGCAATAACGGGGATTTTCGCCCCGCAAGGCATGAAGGGGGCAAGCATGGCGGTGGCTCTGCGTTCCCGTTCATTACGAATGGTTCGGCTTGCCATAACGCCGGGCACAGCACAGCCGATGGTGATTACAAAAGGAATGACAGATTTACCGGAGAGACCAACCCTTTTAAAGATAGGGTCAAGCACCACCGCAACGCGGGACATATAACCACAGTCTTCCAAAAGCGCAATCAGGAAATACATCACCATAACAAGCGGCAAAAAGCCGATAACGGCAATCACACCGCCGATGACACCATCAACTAAAAGTGCAGATAAAAGCGGGTTTGCATCAGCTAAAAGCTCGCCTACCCAGCCCTGAAAGGCTTCCAGCCAGGAGACCAAAAGGTCAGCCATGGGTGTGCCCACCCAGACCTGAGAAATCTGGAAAACCAGATACATCACAACGGCAAAAATGGGAATGCCCAGCCATTTGTTGGTCAAAACCGCATCTATTTTATCCTGATAATTCCGATCCTTAGTCAGCACCTTACGGGTTTCAACCTCAGAAACGATTTGATTCACAAAGGCAAAACGCGCTCTGTCAGCCTTTTCGACCTCTTCCTTGTTCGTCAGGTCAACGTCACCCTGGGTGTAAGGTGCAGACTGGCTCTTACCTTTTTGAGCAACTGCTGCTGCAACAACTTCCTTTAACCCGTCAGAAGAAGTGGAAACCGTTTCAATTACGGGGCAACCCAGCTTTTCAGACAATGCGAGAGTGTCAATAGCCGTTTTCTTCTTTTTATTCACATCCGCTTTGTTGAGGGCTACCACCATAGGAATGCCAAGCTCTAACAGCTGTGTGGTGAAAAACAAGCTGCGGCTTAAGTTTGTGCCGTCTACAATGTTAATGATAACATCAGGATTTTCTTGTTTCACATAAGAGCTTGTAATGCTTTCCTCCGTGGTAAAGGGTGACATAGAGTAAGCACCGGGCAGATCCACTGCAAGCAATGCTTCTGAATCCTTATAAAAGCTCTTTTTAATGGCATGCTCTTTTTTGTCAACGGTAACACCTGCCCAGTTGCCAACCTTTTCGCTTTGGCCGGTCAGGGCATTATACATCGTGGTTTTCCCGCTGTTGGGATTCCCCGTTAGTGCGATTCTCATAGAAAATTCCTCCTCGATGGTGATTCACTGAATAAAGTTTTCTCTAGTTAGCAAAAACTAACCGCCGGATAAAAAATATGCAGCGGACACCGCCGCGCATGTTTTTTAATATAGAATAATAGCTTCTGCAAGCTGCTTGTCAATACTGTAGCGACCGTCTTTAATGGAAACCACACAGCCGCCTTTTAAATGAGAGATAACCGTAATCGGCTCATCGCTGTAGCAACCCAAAGAAAACAGAAAAGCGTTTAATTCTTCATCATCTGTATCAATTTTTTTAATAATATATTCTTTGCCCTCTTGGGCTTCCCTTACATTCATGTAAAACCGCCTGACTTCCGTTAATATTTGTAATTAGACTAAACTAACTCATGTTGTAAAAAAAACGATTAGGACAGACTAACCAGTTGTTATTGTACTCCAATTACCATAGTTTGTCAAGAGATTTTTTAAATTTTTTCTCTTTTATAAGGAAAGATAATGTGGCCCTCTGAAAAAACTGTCGAATTTACAATTTGTTCATACCTCCGTCAAAAAAATGTAGTATGATAAATATACAAGAAATTTGCCCCTATCAGGAGGAGTCATAATGGAAGAAAACAAAAACTTCACCCAAAGCACAGAATATAATCCGACAGAAACTAAAAATAATACGAAATGGTTTTCCGATGATTTTGAAACACAGGTCAAAAACGCAGTTCCCAAGCACTGTTCTCTGGCAATTTATAAGCCAAAGCCCAAGCGCCTGCGGAAGTTTTTGAAAAGCCCGGTGTTTGCCGCCGTGGTTAGTTCTCTGGTAACCTGTTGCCTGTGCCTCGGGTTATTTGCTGCAATCTATCAGCCACCGGTTTCTTACGGCAGCGTTTTGCCCCAATCCGGCAGCGCTTCGCGTGCACAGGGTGATATTGTTAACACCGCAACCCGCACCGCTGACGGCATGCTCGGCATCCCTGAGATATATGATTTAGCCTCTCCGACGGTGGTCACCATTTTATGCCAGTCACAGAGCAGCGGCTATGTGCAGAGCCAGCTTTCCAGCGGCTCCGGCATTATCCTCCGGGAGGATGGCTACATTGTGACCAACAACCACGTGGTAGAAGGCGCATCAAAAGTAACGGTTAACACCATTGCCGGTCAAAGCTTTGATGCAAAAATTGTTGGCACTGATGCAAGAACTGACCTGGCAGTTTTAAAAGTAGAAAGCAATACCGCACTCCCCTATGCCGAGTTGGGGGATTCTGCCACCTTAAGAGTTGGCGAAATGGCTCTTGCCATTGGTAATCCCTTGCGTGAGGAGCTGGCGGGAACTTTAACCGTCGGCTACATCAGTGCCATCAACCGCTCTATGGAAATTGACGGCAAGCAAATGACCATGATTCAGACTGACGCCGCCATCAACCCTGGTAACTCCGGCGGTGCACTTCTGAACATGCAGGGTCAGGTCATTGGTATTAACACCGCAAAATCAACTGGTTATGATGTTGAGGGTCTTGGTTTTGCCATTCCCATCAACGAAGCAAAACCGATTATTGAGTCCATTATTCAGCATGGTTATGTAACCGGTCGTGTGGTCATTGGTATCTCCGGTTTGACTGTAACAGAAGCTATTGCAAAGGCAAACAATCTGCCCATTGGTGTTTACGTGCAGGAGGTTCTAGCCGGCAGCGCTGCTGAAAAGGCAGGCCTTAAAATGGGTGATGTTATTACCGCCTGCGACGGGCAAAAAATCACCACCATTGACGAGGTTAACAAAATCCGTGATACCCATTCTGTGAATGAGATTATGACCATGGAAATCACCCGAAACGGAAAAACCATGACCGTACCCGTTGTTTTGCAGGAAGAAAAGCCCTCTTCAGAGCCTGAGGCTGCACAACCTCAGGAACCCTCCTATCAGCAGCCATACAGCCAGCAGATTCCCTTCCCCTTCTCCTGGTTCGGCTGGTAAAAGGCAGTATTTGTAAAAGAAATGTGAACAGGCTTGACAAAATTAAAAAATGTGATACAATAATGTTAGCACTCTCGGCTAGAGAGTGCTAACATTTTCTTTTTGGAGGCAATAAAATGGCAAAAAAAGCTTTTAAATCTGAGTCAAAACGATTACTGGAGCTTATGATTAACTCCATTTATACCCACAAGGAAATCTTTCTCCGGGAGCTGATTTCCAACGCAAGCGACGCAACAGACAAGCTGTATTATCGCACTTTGTCTGACGAAAATCTAAGCTTTTCTAAGGATGATTTTTACATCCGCATTGATGCTGACAAGGAAAACCGCACCCTGACCATTACCGACACCGGTATTGGTATGACCAAGGAAGAGCTGGAAGACAATTTAGGAACCATTGCAAAAAGCGGTTCACTCAAATTTAAAACCGAAAACGAAAAGATTGAAGATGTTGACATCATCGGTCAGTTTGGTGTTGGCTTTTATTCTGCCTTTATGGTGGCAGACCGTGTAACCGTTACAAGCCGCTCGCTGGATGCAGACAGCGCCTATTGCTGGGAGGCTGAGGATACCGAAGGCTATATCGTAACTCCGGCTGAAAAAGAGTCTGTCGGCACCCAGATTGTTCTCTATTTAAAGGAAAACACTGAAGATGAAAATTATGACGAGTTTTTAGATGAATATCGTCTTCGCGGCATTGTTAAAAAATATTCTGATTACATTCACTACCCAATTTTAATGGAGGTCACCAAAAGCCGCCCGAAGGAAGACAATAAAGAGGAATATGAAGAATATAAAGAGGTTGAAACCTTAAATTCCATGATTCCCATCTGGAAGAAGGCAAAATCTGAATTAGACGATGCCGCCTATAACAGCTTTTATAAGGACAAGTTCTTTGATTTTGAAGACCCCTTAGCTGTTATTCACACCAGTGCAGAGGGTCTCGTGAGCTACACCGCCCTTTTATACATTCCGGCACATGCACCCTATGATTTTTATACCAAGGAATTTGAAAAAGGCCTGCAGCTTTATGCAAACGGTGTTATGATTATGGAAAAGTGCGAAGAACTGTTGCCTGACTGCTTCCGCTTTGTAAAAGGTCTGGTAGATTCAGCTGACTTATCCTTAAACATCTCCCGTGAGATTCTCCAGCATGACCGCCAGCTTAAATCCATTGCTTCACATCTACAGAAAAAGATTAAGGCTGAGCTTGCCTCCATGCTGAAAAATGACAGAGAAAAATATGAAAAGTTTTATCAGAACTTCTCCCGTCAGTTAAAATTCGGTATCTATGATAATTTTGGAAAGGACAAAGAGCTACTGCAGGATTTACTCATGTTCTATTCCTCCGGCGAGAAAAAACTGGTAACCTTATCTGAATATGTTTCCCGCATGAAGGAAGACCAGAAGCACATTTATTACGCCTGCGGCGAAAGCATTGAAAAAATTGATAAACTGCCCCAGACAGAGCTGGTTGCCGAAAAGGGCTGCGAAATTCTGTACTTTACCGAAGATGTGGATGAGTTTGCCATCCAGATGCTCCGTGAATTTGAGGGCAAAACCTTTAAATCGGTTTCTGCCGGCGATTTAGATATTGAAACCGAAGAAGAAAAGAAGGAAAACGAAAAGAAGAAAGAGGAAAACAAGGACTTGTTCCTGTTTTTAACTGACGCTCTTTCTGAAAAAGTGAAAGAGGTTCGGGCATCCTCCCGTTTAAAATCCCATCCTGTGTGCCTCACCAGTGACGGCGCTCTCTCCCTTGAAATGGAAAAGATTTTAAATGCCATGCCAAATGACCAAAAGGTAAAAGCAGAGAGAATTTTGGAAATCAACGTAAATCACCCGATTTTCAAAAAATTGTCTGCATTGCTTGCTGATGATAAGGATAAACTAAAGCAGTACGCCGGCGTACTCTATGACAGTGCTCTTTTAATTGAGGGTCTGCCCATCGAAGACCCTGTAGCATATACCAACGCAATCTGCGAGTTAATGAATTAACTGCATTTTTTAAATGGGGGGTGCCCAAAGCCCCCCCATTTAAAATAAATAAAAAATTTTTTTAAAAATATATTGACAAGCTCAAAAATATCTGTTATAATAAACAAGCTGTCATTGAGATAGCGAAAGATTCCGTCGGCTTTATCAGGTTTCTCATAGCTGGCGTTTCTATAATTCTTATGGCCCGTTGGTCAAGCGGTTAAGACACCGCCCTTTCACGGCGGTAACACGAGTTCGATTCTCGTACGGGTCACCATTACGGAGTAAAGCTTGCTTTACTCCGTTTTTCTTTCAAAAGCGAAAATAAACAGAAACTGTGTGATAAATCTCTTGACATTTCATATTGTTTGATATATAATATTTTTGTTACGTAAGCAATGTGTGCCGGTGTGATGGAATTGGCAGACGTAGTGGACTCAAAATCCACCGGTGGTGACACCGTGCCGGTTCGAGTCCGGCCACCGGCACCAAAACGGAGCAAAGCAAGCTTTGCTCCGTTTTTATTTTTAGAAAAATCATGTAGAGAGGGCGTGACACATGACTGATGTATACGTTGCAAGAACGGATATTTTAAAAGACCCTCATATATTTCAGGTTTTTTATGAGTCTGCACCCGTTTTTCGAAAAGAAAAAATTGACCGCCTGCAAAACGCAGAAAAAAAACGTACCTCTCTTGGTGCATGGGTTCTTCTTGCACATGCGCTCAGGCAAACCGGCAGCGGCTGTGATAACCTTTGCTTTAGCTTTACTAAATCCGGCAAACCCTACCTTGCAAAATTTCCCCACATCCATTTTAGCCTTTCTCATTCTGCTGATGTCGTTCTCTGTGCTGTGTCTGAAAGCGAAGTCGGTTGCGATGTAGAGCAAGTCCGCAGCGTTGATTTAAAACTGGCAAACCGCTTTTTTTCACCCCGAGAACAGGTACAGATTAAAGCACAACCCACCACGGAATCCAAAGAAAAAATGTTCTTTCGCCTTTGGACATTAAAAGAAAGCTATATAAAAGCAACGGGGCAAACCCTGTCTGCCCTGCCGGATTTTTCAATTATTTTTGAAGATGACAAAATTTATGCCCGGCAACACCTTGCCCAGAATAAAGAGTTTTATTTTAAAGAATTTTCGTTAAATGACGGAAACTGTTACGCCTGTTGCGCAGAACGTGACGATTTTTCAGAATTGAAGATTGTAAATTTTGAAGATATGTAAAACCACCGCGGGGTGGTTTTATTTTTTTTGCGGATTGCCATAAGACTTTCTGTACATCGTAGGTGCGGCGCGCCTCCCTTGCCCTAAAGGGAGGGGGACCGCCGTAGGCGGTGGAGGGATTTATTCGCCACACCATTTTGTGAATGTTGAATTATTACACATTGAAAGCGTTTAAAGTGACCGCCTCTTTTTTAATCATATAAAAGCTTTTTAATTTCCTCTGAGTTTACATTGTTTTTATCATACCACTCATAGCCTGTGTCAATTTTTGCCTCTACTGCTTCGCCTCGTGAGGCACGGTAAGCGGCTTCCACAGCCTTGTATCCGATTTGATAGGGGTTCTGCGTGACAGCGCCCAGCATCTCCCCTGAGCGGATGGAATCCACCTGCTTTTTGCCGGAATCAAAGCCCACAACCGTAATTTTGCCTACCTTGCCAAGCTCTTCTACCGCCAGCATAACTCCAATGGCAGAGCCTTCATTAGCGCCATACATGCCCTTTAAATCGGGGTGAGCGGTCATGATGGCTTTGGCGGCATCGGCAGAGCGGGTGTGATCACCGTCGGCGTATTGAATATCTACGATTTTAATATTCGGGTAGGCTGATTCAATCCGGTCTTTAAAGCCGTCCCGCCGCGCTCTACCGGTGGTGCTGACCTGGTCGTGTACGATCATACCGATTTTTCCCTCTTTTCCAATGGCTTCTGCAAGCTTATCGGCAGCCAGTGCGGCAGCAGCGTGGTTATCAGTTGCAGCCGTGGCAACCACAATCTCGCTGTCTACGCCGGAATCAAACCCGACTACGGGGATGTTCCGGCTTTTTGCTTTTTCTAAGGCGCTGACAACCGCCTTAGAATCCAGCGCTGCCAGGCAAATGGCTACAGGATTTTTTGCAAGAGCGGCATCTACCATTTCCACCTGCTTATCAATTTGTGCCTCGGTGTCGGGACCTTCATAGGTGATGGCAACGTCAAAATCATCCGCTGCGTCTTCGGCGCCCTCCCGAACGGTTTGCCAGAATTTATGCTGAAAGCCTTTTGCAATGACGGCAATGTAGGGCTTTTTGACATCTATGACATCACCGCTGTTATCCTGGTCTGCATTGCAGCCGGCGGCAGCAGTAGTAAATAATAGTAAACTCATTAACAGTGCAAGATATTTATACTTCATTTTCATATCCTTTCTACCCATGTTTTATTTGCTGTTGCCTTATTGCGGGAGCGCAAGGCAATGGATTAGATTTTTTGACGGCGACGTCGGTAAATATCAATAAAGACGGCTAAAATAACCACCAGACCAATGACAACGGTCTGCCATTCCTGCTTAACGCCCATAATGCGAAGTCCGTTGGTTAACACACTCATAATAAAAGCGCCGATGATTGTGCCGGAAATGGTGCCCTGACCGCCGGATAGCGAGGTGCCGCCAATAACAACTGCGGCAATGGCCTCAAGCTCATAGCCCTGCCCTAAGGCAGGCTGTGCCGAGCCTAAACGAGAGGAGATAATTACGCCGGCAACACCGCAAAACAGACCGGAAAGAGTGTGGATGGCAATGAGCCAGCCGGCAACATTCACGCCGGACAGTCTCGTGGCTTCTGTGTTAGAACCAATGGCAAGGTTATAACGACCTAAAATGGTCTTGTTTAAAATTATACTTGCCAAAATTGCACACAAAAATAAAATTAACACCCCGTTTTGCAGATTAAAGCCGGGAATCAGCTTAGAAAGCACGGATCCGACAGCAATTTCTTTATATTCTGTAGGGAAGTAAACAGGTGATGCGCCGGAAACCACTAAGGATAGACCTCTGGTTATCATCATAACGCCCAAGGTGGCAATGAACGCCGGTATCCTCAGGTAGGCAACGAGACTGCCGGTAAAGGTGCCAATTACGCCACCGACTGCAACACAGATGAGCACACTCAGCCAGAGGGGAATGCCAAAGCTTTCCACCAAAACACCGGAGACAACAGCGGAAAAGGTCATCACCGTTCCAATGGAGAGGTCAATACCGCCGGTGATGATAACAAAGGTAACACCCAGCGCCAAAAGTCCGTTTACGCAGGTTGCAAGCAGGATGGAATTAATGTTATCGGAAATCAGAAAGTTAGGAGAGGCAAGGGAAAAGAACAGAACCAGAATCACCAGCGTTACAAATGCCAGGGCTTTTTGTAGGGCCTGTCCTGAAAAAAAGAGTGTTCTTTTCTTTTTATCATGGGCTATGGATTGGTTTTCACTCACGAGTCATCTCTCCTTTTTGATTGGTTTCTTCCTGCATGGTGGCATATCTCATAATGGTTTCCTGGTCACAATCTTTGGCTTCTAAAATTTTTGTAATCCGGCCTTCGCACATAACGGCAACCCGATCACTCATACGTAAAATTTCCGGCAGCTCGGAGCTAATCATAATAATTGCTTTACCGCTTCCTGCAAGGTCGTGGAGCAGTTTATAAATTTCACTTTTGGCACCGATATCAATCCCGCGGGTTGGCTCATCGAAAATTAAAATGTCGCAATCTCTTACCAGCCATTTGGCAATAATAACCTTTTGCTGATTACCGCCGGACAAATTTCTGACATCCTGCTTAATTCCCGGGGTTTTTGTTTTCAGCCGGGAAACATATTCTTGGGTAATTTCGGCGGTTTTTTTTAAATGAATCAATCCCAAACGGCTAAATCTACCCAAAGAAGCGAGTACGGTGTTGTCCTCAACAGACATACCCAAAGCAAGCCCAAACTGCTTTCGGTCCTCTGAAAGATAACCAATGCCATGACGGACGGCATCTTGCGGTGCACGAATCCGGACGGGTTTTCCGTGAACAAAAATCTCGCCGGTATGAATGGGGTCTGCACCGAAGACTGCCCGGGCAACTTCGGTTCTTCCGGCACCCATGAGACCGGCAAAGCCTAAAATTTCACCGCGCCTTACGCTGAAACCCACGTTAAAAAGGCGGTCGGTAGACAGGTTCTCCACAGAGAGAACCACCTCATTTTTTGCGCTGGTTTCACTTTTAGGCGGTTCATAAATGGGGCGACCTACCATCATTTGAATAATTTCATCGGTGCTTGTTTCTTTTGTTGCAACGGTTTTAATGTATTCACCGTCACGCATGACGGAAATGCGGTCTGTAATTTTCATTAGCTCGTCCATGCGGTGGGAGATGTAAACAATGCCGACCCCTTGGGTTTTTAAAGCTTTAATAATCCTAAAAAGGTCATCAATTTCTTTATCTGTTAAGGCAGCAGTTGGCTCATCCATAATCAAAATTTTTGACTGAAAGGATAAGGCTTTGGCGATTTCCACCATTTGTTGCCCCGCAACAGTGATATTGCCAACCAGGGTTTTAGGGTCCAGCGAAAGCCCTAACTTTTGAAAGAGCTCTCTTGCATCGCGGTTTAGCTTTCTATCATCTGTAAAGATGCCGCCGCGTTTTGGCTCTCTGCTGATAAAAATGTTCTGCGCGCAAGAAAGGTGGGGCATTAAGTTTAGTTCCTGATGAATCATGGAAATGCCTTTGTCCTGCGCTTGCCGTGGCGTTAGATTGGTTAATTCTTCGTTCATAAATACGATTTTGCCGCCGTCTTTTTTATGCACGCCAGTGAGAATTTTCATTAAGGTGGACTTTCCGGCACCATTTTCACCTACAAGGGCGTGAACCTCACCGCTTTTTAATTCAAATTGACAGTTTTTTAAAGCGTGTACGCCGGGGAAGTGCTTTTGAATGCCTGTCATGGTCAAAATGGTTTCTCCCATGCTTTCACCTCTTTTTTCTCTGTTTCAAAGCTTATCATGCCTTGTTTTCGTAAAATCATGCATCTTAAAAAAAATTATTGCACAAAGAGTAAAAAAATGATACAATAATACTATATTTGTTTTTTGCATAAATTCACCTTTTTTCTCCCATACTGAATAAAAAAGAAGGGAGAAAATTATGGAGAATGAATTAAAAAACTGTCAGGAAACAGAAAATGAACAAAATAATGAAACCAGTGGCGATATAAACGCTCAAAACATTAAGGATTTTGGCATGACCGATGTGGAAAATCCCCGAGGTAACATTCATTGCCTTACCATTGTTGGGCAGGTAGAGGGGCATATGCTCCTGCCCAGCCAAAATAAATCCACTAAATATGAGCATGTGCTTCCGCTTCTCGTTTCCATTGAGCAAAACGAAAAGGTTGACGGGCTTTTGGTGGTTTTAAACACCATTGGCGGCGATGTGGAGGCAGGTCTTGCCATTTCTGAAATGATTGCCAGCATGCAAAAACCGACGGTGTCTTTGGTGTTAGGCGGCGGTCACAGCATCGGCGTTCCTCTGGCGGTTTCTGCCCGGCACTCTTTTATTGTGCCCTCAGCAACCATGACCATTCACCCTATACGTATGAACGGCACGGTGATTGGCGTACCGCAAACCTATGAATATTTTAATAAAATGCAGGAACGTGTGGTTAATTTTGTTGTGAAAAACTCGAACATCGAGAAAGACGTTTTCACAGAAATGATGATGAAAACCGGCGAAATTGCCAACGATGTGGGATGCATTATCTTAGGCGAGGAAGCCGTTACACATGGCCTTATTGATGAAGTTGGCGGCATTCATGAAGCACTGGAATGTCTTTACGGTATGATAGAAGAGAACAAAGCGATAAAATAAGTTAAATAAATGGGGCAGGCATCTGCTTGCCCCAAAGAAAGAGTGATACATATGTTAGAGGTTGGCATTAAAGGAAGAATTGAATTAACAGTAGACGAGTCTGTCAGCGCAAAAAAAGCTGCAAGCGGTGAAATGGATGTGTTCGGCACGCCCTATGTGATTGCCCTGATGGAGCAGACCGCTGATAAAAGCGTGCGCCCCTATCTGGAGGAAGGCTGCGCCACGGTGGGCATTGCCGTTAACATGCACCACACAGCGGCAACGCCTATGGGTATGAAGGCATATGCTGAGTCTGAGCTCATTGAGGTTGATGGTCGCCGTCTGGTGTTTGCTATCTCAGTTTATGATGAAGTCGGCCAGGTGGCAGACTGCGTTCACGAGCGGTTTATTATTTACAAGGATAAATTTATGCAAAAAACTCTGAGTCGTGGAAAGGAGTAATGAGTTACATATGAAAAGCGACATTGAAATTGCACAGGAGAAAAAACCGATTCACATTAGAACAATTGCTGAAAAACTTGGCATTTGTGAGGAAGAACTGATTTATTACGGAACCGATAAAGCAAAGCTTTCTGACGAGCTTGCTGAAAGAATCAAAGACCGCCCCATGGGTAAGCTGGTTTTGGTAACAGCCATTAACCCCACACCGGCAGGCGAGGGTAAAACCACTACTACGGTTGGTTTGGGTCAGGCAATGGGTAAGCTTGGCAAAAACGCTGTCATTGCCCTGCGTGAGCCTTCCATGGGCCCTGTTATGGGTCTAAAAGGCGGTGCTGCCGGCGGCGGTTATGCACAGGTCATCCCCATGGAGGATATTAATTTGCACTTCACTGGGGATATGCACGCCATCACCGCAGCAAACAACCTGCTTTGCGCTATGATTGATAACCACATTATGCGGGGTAACGCTTTGCAGATTGACCCCACTAGAATTGTGTTCCGCCGTGTTATGGATATGAATGACCGCGCCCTCCGCCAGATTGTGGTGGGTCTTGGCGGCAAAACCAACGGCAATCCCAGAGAAGATGGATTTACCATTACGGTGGCATCAGAGATTATGGCAATACTTTGCCTGTCTGACGGCATTCGTGATTTAAAAAAGCGCCTGTCCCGCATTGTCATTGGCTATACCTATGACGGAAGCGAGGTAAAAGCCGGTGATTTAGAGGCAGAGGGCGCTATGACCGCCCTGCTCAAGGATGCCTTAAAGCCCAACCTGGTGCAAACCTTAGAGGAAACCCCCTGCTTGATGCATGGTGGTCCCTTTGCCAACATCGCCCACGGCTGTAACAGCATTACAGCTACAAAAATGGCACTGCACCTTTCAGACTATGTCATTACAGAGGCCGGCTTCGGTGCTGACCTTGGGGCTGAAAAATTCTTTGATATTAAGTGCCGTGCGGCAGGTCTTAAGCCTGAGGCAGTTGTGCTGGTGGCAACGGTTCGTGCGCTTAAGTATAACGGCGGCGTTTTAAAAGAAAATCTGGCAGAAGAAAACTTAGAGGCTCTCTCTAGTGGCATTTGCAACTTAGAAAAGCACATTGAAAACTTAAAGCAGTTTGGCGTGGGTGTGATTGTGGCGCTCAATCGTTTTGGTACGGATACAGATGCAGAGCTTGCCCTAGTGAAAAAATGCTGCGAAGAAAAGGGAGCAACGCTGGCGCTTTCTGAGGTCTTTGCCAAAGGCGGCGAGGGTGGAATCGAGCTTGCTGAGAAGCTGATTGAGCTATTAGATAAAGGCGAGTCTGACTTTAAGCCTTTGTATGACACGTCCCTTTCCTTAAAAGAAAAAATCAATACTGTTGTGACAAAAATTTACGGCGGCAAAGAGGTTACCTATTCTGCCGAGGCAGAGAAAGAGCTTCGCCGCTTAGAAGAAAACGGTTACGGCAATTTGCCTGTTTGCATGGCAAAAACCCAGTATTCCCTGTCAGATAATGCTAAGCTTTTGGGTCGCCCTGAGGGCTTTACCTTCCACGTCCGTGAGGTGCGGCTCTATGCAGGTGCCGGTTTTGTAACGGTTTACTGCGGTAACATCATGACCATGCCCGGACTGCCTGCCCGACCTGCGGCTATGAATATCTCCGTATCGGATGACGGCGTTATCAGCGGCTTGTTCTAAAAAAACCGTAGGAGTCTCCGTTTTTATTGACAATAATTTTAAAAAGGGATATAATAAAAGAAAAGATTTTAGGAGGAAAAAGATGGATATTAAAATTACAAAAACAACCACACCGAAGGCAAAACCCACAGGCAAGCTTGGCTTTGGTAAGGTTTTCACCGACCATATGTTTATCATGAACTATACAGAGGGTAAGGGTTGGCACGATGCCAGAATTGAGCCTTATCATCCCATTTCGCTGGATCCTTCTGCCATGGTTTTCCACTATGGTCAGGAAATGTTTGAAGGCTTAAAGGCATATAGCGGTGCAGACGGTACTGTCAGATTGTTCCGTCCTGAAATGAACGCAAAAAGAACCAATGAGACCAACAAGCGTCTCTGCATTCCCCAGCTTCCTGAGGAAGATTTTGTAGAGGCTGTTAAGGCAATTGTTTCTGTTGATAAAGACTGGATTCCCAAAGAAGACGGCACATCCTTATACATTCGTCCTTTCATCATTGCAACGGATGAGTTTTTAGGTGTTGCACCCAGTAAGACATATCTTTTCATCATCATCTTATCTCCCAGCGGCGCTTACTACGAAAGCGGTTTGGCACCGGTTGGCATCTGGATTGAAGATGACTATGTCAGAGCCGTCAAAGGCGGTATGGGCTTTGCTAAGACCGGTGGTAACTATGCAGCCAGCTTAATTGCACAGGTGAAGGCTCATGATGACGGTTATTCTCAGGTTCTGTGGCTTGATGGTGTAGAAAGAAAGTACATAGAAGAAGTTGGCGCTATGAACATCTTCTTTAAAATTGACGGTAAGGTGGTTACCCCCATGTTAAACGGCAGCATTCTGCCGGGTATCACCAGAAATTCCGTCATTCAGGTTTGCAAGTCTTGGGGCTATGAGGTTGAAGAAAGAAAAATCAGCGTTGATGAGCTTTTAGATGCTCAGAAAAACGGAAAGCTGGAAGAGTGCTTCGGCACAGGTACTGCGGCTGTTATTTCACCCGTTGGCAAACTGAGATATAAAGATGATGTTATGACCATTAACAACAACGAAATCGGTCCTCTGTCACAGAAACTGTATGACACTATTACCGGTCTGCAGTGGGGTAAAATTGAAGATACCTTTGGTTTTGTTGTAAAAGTTGACTAAAACCTAGAACATAAACAACCGAGGCTTACGCCTCGGTTGTTTATGTTTATATAACGAAAAAGGGGCTGTAGTAAAATGATTTCATTTTGCTACAGCCTCCACACGCTTCCGTTCATAAGGGATATAAAGTTTAGATGCAAACCTTTTTCAGTAATTGCGACACATAAGGTTTAGATGCAAAATCTTTCTGTTGCAACTCGTGTAAGGTTATGAAAAAATATTAACTATATTTTTCTGTCATATTCCTCAAAACCACATTGTTTGTTGTATTTAATAAAAGAAGAAGGAGTGATGAAAAATATGTTTCTAAAAATACTCTCTTCTAATAAATCAGAAAATTGAATCTCGAAAGAATTTATATCGTACAAACTCCCATCAACCATACAAATACACAAATCAACTATATCGATGCAAGTGTTTTCTTTTCTTTTAATAGCTATCTCGTGTTTTTTCTTAATGATCTCTAAAATTTTCTGTCCAATTTCATACATACTTCCGCCGTTATAACTATAGAGGGTCCCGTCTTCTCGTAGTTTAACATTGCTAATTTTATTGGGATTTAAATTGTTTTTCCCACAATACAACTCTTTCTCGTAGATATACGCTTGCATTTCGTTCTCAGGAATTACTGTTGTAATTTCTATCGCTTCTTTTTTGTTTGGCGATATAAAA
The DNA here is from genome assembly GCA_017507525.1 of Clostridia bacterium. Taxonomy (GTDB): domain Bacteria; phylum Bacillota; class Clostridia; order UBA1381; family UBA9506; genus UMGS755. The sequence goes on from JAFWAT010000033.1 coordinate 17,438, forward strand.
TCAAAATTATTGGTATCTTCGGGAGAGTCATAAAGAGAAAATTTAGAATCAAAAGATTTTGATATTGTTCTTATTGCGAATTCTTCAATAATTTTTTTATCGTAACATTTAAAAAAACCCATATATCAATCTCCATATATTCAACGTTCTTTATGCTGCGAGGCATATGGTTTAGACGTAACTTATCATAGGCTCCCTTGTGTAAAGGGAGCTGTCAGCGTAGCTGACTGAGGGATTGTTTGACCGCATTATCAATATACTGACAAACTCCTTCAAAGTTTTTCAAGACATCTAAATTTGAAATTCTAATAACTTTTATACCGTATTGTTCTAAATACTCTGTTCTCTTTTCATCATTAACAAGACCTTCATTTTCATAATGCTGCGAACCATCTAACTCTATAACAACATTTGCTTTTGCACAATAAAAATCTGCTATGTATTTGCCTAACACTTTTTGTCTGGTGAATTTCGCAGAATGTTCTCTCAAAAAATCGTACCACAAATGTCTTTCTTCTTTTGTCATATTTTTTCTGAGTTCCTTTGCAAATGGAACTATTGTACTATTATGTTTTCTATCCATTTACAACCCCTCCGAGTTGCTTTGCAACCCACCTCCCCTTACACAGGGGAGGCTTTTTTATTTCGTCATTTTTCGACATGTCCCTATTGCGACACATAAGATTTAGATGCAAACTTTTTTAGCGCAGTTTAGGTCATGCCAGAATAAAAAAATTGATACATTACAAATATCATTTCATTGATATTATTTTCCCGACTATAAATTTAATTAATTCAACAACTGAAAATGTTAACACTGCATGAGTATACAAACAGAAAATTATGCCTGGCCCTTCACTACCATGAACATTTATATTTGAAAGAATACACCACCATATTACACAAACCCCAAGCAAAACCCCATCCAGCAAATACGTTTTTTTGAATTTCCAAAGAACCACTCCAACTATCAAACCACAGAATATTGGCAAAACATAAAAGAAAAGAATAAACTGCATTTGTGTCATATTATTTATCTCCTTTCGCCATATTTCGACATTCTTACTATAAAAACTGTATAATCTGGATGCCAAACTTTCTTATTCATAGTTCGCATCAAGTTAAAACTAAAAATCAAAAGTCACTGTTGCAATTATTACAATGCCATTGTTTTTTTCTTTTATTGCCAAAAACTCCAAACAACACAATGTTTATCGCTTTTTCTGTTGATGTTGTTTTTAAAGTATTTGTAGATTTGCATTATGAACAAGTAATAATAGGCGTCTTACTTTTTTCGCAGTTTTCAAAATTCTGCAACTGAGTTTCTACAGCTTTTGTCTATGCAACTTCGCGTGTAATTATATTCATATTTATACAATAGAAACTTCCACAAGCATTACAATGAAATATCTTGGTTGATTTATCATAGTTTAATTTATTACCAGATTGACATTTCATTACCTCCTTTTCAACATTTTTCGACACAATTCTTACTCGTGTCAAGGCTGGCTATAAAATTATTTCTTAAATTTATTTATCCATTCTAAAATCGCGTCATATTTCATATCGCCAGAAGCAACAGATAAACCAAAATCAACAACATCCTCATTGGTACAATTCATTTTTATACCCTCTGCCTCTAAAAAAGTAAGCATAACATAAACACCAATTCTTTTATTTCCATCAACAAAGGCATGATTTGATATCAACGAAAATCCAAGACTTGCCGCCTTTTCTTCTTTACTCTTATAAAGTTCTTCACCGCCAAATGTGCTATATGCATTATTTAAGGCACTTTCTAAAAGTCCAACATCTCTTACGCCTACACTGCCACCTGTTTCTTCTGCTAGTAGTTGATGCAAAAGTAAAACCTTTTCTTTACTCAATTTAATCATTTTGCCAACTCCTCAAAAGCAGGTTTAAATCTATTCATAATTCTTCTGGCTGCCACATCAATTTTCTCATCATCCGTAATATCAAAATAAGAATTTGAATCCACATCAATAAGTAAGAATTTTGGCTTGTTGTTTTTAAATATAACTGCCTGGCCATTATTCTCTGCCACTTTGGCAACCTTTGAAAAATTCTGGTTTGCTTCCGTCATAGTTGTAATTGTTTCAGTGTTTATATTCATAACTACCTCCTATTATTTATACAATAAATATATCCTACAATTTGTATTATATACAAATTGTAGGATATTGTCAACCTAATTATTTTCAACAATCTTTACTATAAAGACTGTATAATTTAGATGCCGCGCACTAAAGCCTCCCTTGCCTAAAGGGAGGTGTCAGCCGTAGGCTGACGGAGGGATTCTTTTACGACAACATCAATATACTGACATACTCCCTCAAAATTTCTATTAACTTCGTTATTAGGTATTCTAACAACAGTTAAGTTTCTTTTCTCAATTTTTTCTGTTCTGATTTTATCTTTTAATAACCCTTTTTCTTCATAATGTTGTGAGCCATCAAGTTCTATGATTAACCTTGCACTATGACAATAAAAATCTACTATGTAATTATCAATTACCTTTTGCCTTAAAAATCTAACAGGATAACTTTTCAAAAAATCGTACCAAAGATGTCGTTCTTCTTTAGTCATATTCTTACGCAATGTTCTTGCGTTAGTTGTTAAATCGGTATTGTGTTTTCTATCCATATATCCCTCCACCACCTTCGGTGGTCCCCCTCCCTTTAGGCAAGGGAGGCTTTTTTGATTTCGACAACATTCGACATTTCTTATATAAAGACTGTACAATCTGGATGCCAATGTTATTAGAGGCAC
>JAFWAT010000034.1 GCA_017507525.1 Clostridia bacterium
AAGGTCGTTTGTGCTACAATGCAGACTTTTTTTTCAGGCGGTAAAAAGGCTTCTGCCTGCTCTAAATTTTCAATAATCACAGCAGAATTTTCACACCAGCCATTGATGCCGACGACTTCGGGATGACGACTATCACCAATAATGATAATCCGGCAGCCCTCCTCGTGATGTGTGCTGACCAAGGTGTGAATCTTTTTGACAAAAGGGCAGGTTAAATCAAGGTAAGGCACATTGCGGCTATCCAATTCCTGGTAGACGCTTTTGGGTACACCGTGGGTGCGGATGATGACCGTTGCACCCTCAGGCAAATTCTCCAAAGAATCAATGGCACCCACACCTTTTTCGGCAAGGTCTTCCACGACCTGGGCATTGTGAATGATGGGCCCCAACGTGCAATATTTTTTATCTTTTTCCTCAGCACATTGATAGGCACGGTCAACGGCACGGGCAACACCGAAGCAAAAACCGGCGGTTTTGGCTACTCGAATGTCCATGTGGTGCCCTCCTTTTTCATGGGTTTATCACCATAACCTGCCATGTGCAAAATCTCTTGCATCAGGTAATTGCTGATTTCCTGCAGCTCTTCACCGGTTAACTTTTCACCGGAACTGCTTTTTACATAAATGGGCTTGCCGATGTAGATATCAACTTTTGAAAGAAATCGATATCTGCCGGAAAAAGCCACCGGTACGATGGGGGCGCCTGTTCTGTCAGCCAGCATGGCAACACCGGCTTTGGCAACGTGCTCTTCGCCGTCTTTAACGCGGCGGCCTTCCGGAAAAATTGCAAAAGCCTTGCCGGATTTTAAAGCAGATAACGCCGCTTTAATAGCGCCAATGTCATTCTTGCCGCGAGACACGGGGAAAACCCCTGCCCAGCGGAGGAGGGGGCCTAACAAGGGCTTGTCAAACAGCTCCTTTTTCCCCATAATGGCAAGCTGACGGGGCAGGCAAACAGCAGCCAGGGGACCGTCCCAAAAGCTGCGGTGGTTCATGGCGACAATGACAGCGCCTTCCCTTGGCATATTTTCTTTGCCGTGAACCTTTAATCGGAAAATAAGGTGCATGATGCATAAAGCAAAGACACGAACGATTTGAAACAACATGGAATCAAAGCCTTTCTTGAATGATTTTTATCAGGTAATCAAGAGACTCTTCAAAATTCATCTCTGAGGTATCTACCAAAATGCTGTCTTCCGCTTGTTTTAAGGGCGAAAAAGCACGGGTGGAGTCATTTTTATCACGGATTAAAAGCTCAGCCAGAACATCTTCATACTTGCAGGCGTCACCTCGCTCTGTCAGTTCCAGATACCGCCGCTTTGCGCGTTCTTCGGGGCTTGCCGTCAAAAAGATTTTAATGGGTGCATCCGGAAGGACATATGTACCGATATCGCGACCATCCATAATGACGCTTTTTGTTTCTGCGAGCTTTCTTTGCATTTCCACAAGACGGATACGCACTTCGGGAATCGCTGAAACATCAGATGCTGCCATTGAAATTTCAGGCGTGCGGATTAAACCGGTGACATCTTCACCATTTAACATAATTTTCTGACCGGTATCACCGGGGAGCAGGTCAATGTCAGAGGCGTTGACGATTTTCACAGCCTCCGTGGGCTGCTCTTTAATGTTGATGCCTTTTCGCACGCAGGCAAGACCTGCTGCGCGGTACATAGCACCAGTATCAATATAAACTAAATTAAAATATTTTGCTAATTTTTTGGAAAGTGTACTTTTTCCGGCACCGCCGGGACCGTCAATTGCAATTTTCATATGTAACCTCCTACATGATTGCTATTGTAAAAAGTTCAGAAGAACGTTTTGATGATACATAACAGAAACAATTTTTGATTCAAGCACCAGCTCTATTGGCTTTTGAAAGGTTTTTACGGTTGCCCCGAAGGTGAGAAGTGCCAAAATCATATATACAATTAATATGCCGTAAATGCCGCCGAACACACCGCCTAACAACTTGTTGGCAGAGCGGAGAACGGGCAAACGGGAGATTAAGTCAAAGATATGGGATAGCAGCCAGACAAGGATTTTTACCAAAATAAAAACGATGATAATGCTCAAAAGACCGAGTGCAATCTTTACCACGCTGTCTGCAATCGTTTCCTGAACCGTGAGAACGGTTTCCTCTGTTGTATCAATAATTGTTTTTGTAAGCATCTTCGGCAGGGGCAGACCGGAGGTTATTTCTTCGCTTCTTGCATCTGTAACAGCCTCGTTTAAAAGCCTGTCATAAACACCTTCGCGTACATAATTTCCTACAAAACTGTTTTCCAAATAACCGGATACCAGGGGGGAGAGCACCAATGCCAAAACAAGAGCGATTATGAAAGAACTCAGCCTGAAAACAGACTGTACAAATCCTTTTTTTGTGCCCCAGACAATCAACACCAATACGATTATAATAGCAATAATATCAGCTAGATTCATTGAAGTCTCCTTTCTAGTGAAGCTCAATCATCTCTGCACCGGAAGCCGTGACGCCGATGCCTTTTTTATTGCTGCCCCAAAAGGAAAAATCCCGAAGGTCAAAGTTTAGGTTAATCTGCCGTTTTTCCTGACAGCGGCTGTTTAAAAGAGACATGGTTCTGCCGTTGTTTAAAACAATGGTTCCGTCGCGCACGTCTACATAATCAAATCCCTGCAAAAGGGGAAAACTGCCGGTGGCATCCCCTTTATGGTTAAAGGTTTTCACTTCTGCTACGCCGGAGCTTTCTGCCGAGCCGGAGAAAACCAGAGCCAAAAGTTCACCGTCTAGAGCGTATTGCTGCAGCTCACGGTCGTTGTATGCTGCGGTTCCTACACATTTGCCGTAGCCGTTATAGATGCGGGTATCTGTGGTGCCGATGCAATATAAATAACTGCCGCTGTAGCGAATTACGGAGAATAAATTGCCTTCATACGTGTCGTTGGTAAAGGGCTTTTCCTTGGCTATGTTAAACATAATAATCTGGTTTTTTATGGTGCCCTCATCTGTGTTCATGGCAGAAACGGTGATATCCTTATTATTGTCGGAAATGTCTGCTGCAATGACCGAGAGACTGCCGGAGTTCCACTTAAAGACTTCTTTGCCGCCTGCGTCGTAGACATGCACAGCGCATTTATGTAAATTAGTTTCAGTCACAAGAAGCATGTATCCGTTTGTGTTAATGGAGGCAAGGATAATGTTTTCTTCAAGCTGGATGGAGGCGCTTTCCTTCACGCCGTTAAACATAACAGCTTTGCGCCCGCCCATATCAAAAAATAAAGCTAAGGCTCCCTTGGTTGTTACAGCAGGGCGAGAAAATTTTAAAGAGATATCCTGAACCAGTTCGCCTTTGGGATTGATAATTTTTAAATTTTCGGTGCTGTAAAAAAACAGTGCGGTATTGGTAACAGCGTTTTTATACGTAATTCCGGGATCCAGCTCAAAGTCTAATGACGTAATGGTGGGCTGATTATTGACCGGTACGTTTTGTTCCTTTTGGTTTATATGCTGCACGGCAAAAAGGACAGCAAAAATCACCAAAAGGGCTGCAAGTGTAATTGCAACACCAATTAAAACCCGGCGGAGAATATTCGGTTTATAGAACATGGGTGAACCCATTGTCTCACATCCTTTGTCTAATTTTCGTCGGCATACTCTGCCCGTAGCAAGGTTAAACCGTGAGCCGGTGCTGTCATACCGGCGCGGGTACGGTCTTTTGATAGAATAATTGCCGGCATATCTTCCGGAGCAATTTTGCCCTTGCCGACCCAAACCAAGGTGCCTGCAATGATGCGAACCATGTTATACAAAAAGCCGTTTCCTGTAATGCGGTAGGTCAAAAGACCATCTTCTTCCGTAAAAGAAGAATCCATAATGGTTCGGGTAAAGGTTTTTGAACTGCCACCCTGCGCCATGAAACCGGAAAAGTCATGGCTACCTAAAAAACAATCTGCTGCTTTTTGCATTTTTTCAAGGTCAAGAGCCTGCGGCACATGCCAGGCATAGTTTCTGTAAAAAACGTTGCCGTGGGGGGTGGTATCGATTCTGTAAAGGTAGGTTTTTTGGACGGCGTCAAACCGTGCGTTAAAACTCTCGTCACAGGGTTTAGCTTCAATCAACCGGATGTCTGCCGGCAAAAGTGCATTGGCGCCCCGGAATAACTTATAAGAATCGATGGGATTTTCAAGGTGGACATTTGCTGTATAGCTGGTGGCATGAACGCCTGCATCAGTCCGGCTGACGCCAATGGTTGAAACGGCCTCGCGGGTGATGACAGACAACGCACGCTCCAGCTCACCTTGAATGGTTTGGGCATTCTGCTGACGCTGCCAGCCGGCATAGCGGGTGCCGTCATACATAAGTTTGAGTCTGTAATTCATACCGAACCTCTTTATAACAGAAATCTGAGGGCAACCGTCACGGCAAAAAACAACAAGAAGATGCAGGTTGCGCCTAAATCTATACCGGCAAAGTGAATTTCATTCAATCTTGTTCGCCGGTTGCCGCCCTGATAGCAGCGGCTTTCCATGGCAACCGCCAAATCATCAGCACGGCGAAACGCACTGATAAATAAAGGAATCAGCATAGGTGCCAAGGCTTTAACCCGGCGAATTAGTGAGCCTGATTCAAAATCGGCGCCTCTGGCTTTTTGCGCTTTCATAATCTTATCGGTTTCTTCAATTAAGGTTGGAATAAACCGAATGGCAATGCTCATCATCATGGCAAGCTCAAAGGTTGGAAGCCCCAGCTTTGCAAAGGGAGACAAAAGCTTTTCGATTCCGTCAGTTAGTGCAATGGGAGAGGTGGTGTAGGTTAAAGCAGCGCTTGCAAAAATCAACAGCACCAGCCGAAGTGCCATTTTGCCTGCTAAAACGAGCCCTTCCCAAGTCATGGGAGTTTGGTAACCAAACAGCTCGATTTTGGTTCCTGCAGTTAAGAAAATATTTAAAACAGCAGTAAAGACGATGACAAACAAAATGGGCTTTAAGCCCCGTAAATACGTTGCAAGAGGTACCCGGGACAGTAGCATAACCAGCAGCGTCAGGGCAGTGACAAGCCCGCAGGTTATGGCGTTATTTGCTAAAAAAATTGCCACAATGTGCAGAACCAGAAGAATCAGCTTTGTTCTGGGGTCTAACCGATGCATGGGGGAGTCAATGGGAAAATATTGCCCTAAGGTAATATCCTTTAACATGTTGCATCACCCCCGGTGTTTTGTTTTTTTGCCAGCATAAGCTGAATGGTTGCTTTTGCTTTTTCTATGGTATAAATACTGTTATCAAACGAAATGCCGCGACGGCGTAATTCACAAATAAGCTCTGTAATCTGGGGAACATCCAGCCCCATTTTGCGTAAAGCGTCTGCCTGAGAGAATATTTCGGCAGGCTTGTCGTCTAAGGCAACGGTGCCTTCATTCATAACGATAATGCGACCGGCAATGCGTGCTACATCCTCCATGGAATGTGAGACGAACAAAACTGTCATTTTCCGTTCCAGATACAGTGCCCGAATCTGAGTTAGTATCTCCTCGCGACCTGCCGGGTCAAGTCCGGCAGCAGGTTCGTCTAAAATTAAAATGTCGGGATTCATGGCAAGCACGCCGGCAATGGCAACACGGCGCTTCTGACCGCCGGAAAGTTCAAAGGGAGAACGGTTCATATATTTTTCTGAAAGACCGACACAGTTCATGGCTTCACGTACTCTTTCGTCAATTTCCTCCTGAGAAAGATTCATATTTTTCGGCCCGTAGCTAATATCCTTATAAACGGTTTCCTCAAAGAGCTGGTGCTCAGGGTATTGAAAGACAAGCCCAACCTTTTGGCGCAGTTTTTTCATATCGGTACCTTTTTCTGTGACCACCAAATCCCCAATTTTAATGGAGCCGGAATTTGGCTTAAGCAAGCCGTTTAAGTGCTGAATCAGGGTAGACTTACCTGAGCCTGTATGGCCGATGATGCCGACAAATTCACCATCAGCAATTGAGAGGCTTACGTCCTTTAGCGCTTGCTTTTCAAAGGGGCTGCCTTCCATATAAATATAATTTAAACCGGATATTTCGATAGACATAGTATTACTCCTGTGTATAAGCTATTGTAAAAGCCGCTCCAGCTCGTCGGCACATTCTTCTACGGTCAGAATGTCGTTTGGCAGTGAGCACCCGGCTTTGTTGAGTAAATAACAAAGCTCTGTGACCTGTGGCACATCAAGACCTAGATTTTTTAGTTGCTTTACTTCAGAAAACACTTTTTTTGGTACATCATTCATGACAATTTTGCCCTTGTGCATGACCACAACACGGTCAGCCTTTACAGCCTCTTCCATATAGTGGGTAATGAGCACCACGGTCATGTGTTTCTCGTTTTTTAATTTTAAGATGGTATCAATTACTTCGCGGCGGCCTTTCGGGTCGAGCATGGCAGTCGGTTCGTCAAACACAATGCATTTCGGCTCCATGGCAATGACGCCGGCAATGGCAACACGCTGCTTCTGCCCGCCGGATAAAAGGTGGGGGGCGTGCCGGCGCAGGGCATACATATCAACGGTTTTTAAGGCTTCATCAACCCGCTTCCGGATTTCCTCAGATGGAACACCTAAATTTTCAGGGGCAAAGGCAACATCTTCTTCCACAACGGTTGCAACAATCTGGTTATCCGGATTCTGAAATACCATGCCCACAGACTTTCGGATATCCCAGTAGTATGTCTCGTTTTTTGTATCCATACCGGAAACATACACAGTTCCACCGGAGGGAAGGAGCAACCCGTTAAAGTGTTTGGCAAGTGTTGACTTTCCGCATCCGTTATGCCCTAAAACGGCAACAAACTCACCGGCTGAAACGGAAAAATCAATATCGTCTAATACAAATTTTAGTTCCTCTGATTCTGCGGCGTTGTATGCATAGCGCAGATGTTCCGTTTTGATCATGTTGTCCATCCTTTGTTATCTGATTTGGCCGCTGCCGTAAATAATGTGCTTCGTGGATGTCAGCGCAGTAAGCCCCATGGGACCGCGGGCGTGTAATTTTTGTGTGCTGATGCCGATTTCGGCACCGTAACCGAATTCGTTACCATCCGTAAAACGGGTGGAGGCATTGACGTATACAGCCGCAGCGTCAACCTCATCTAAAAACCGGTTTGCAGCAGCGTAGTCTGAGGTGACAATTGCCTCAGAATGGCGGGTGCCGTGTTCGTTAATGTGACCGATGGCTTCTGAAAGACCGCTGACGACTTTGACGGATAAAATATAGTCATTATATTCTGTGTAAAAATCTTCATCTGATGCATGATTTGCTTCGGGAAGAATGCGGCAGGTTGCCTCGCAGCCCCGCAATTCAACGGAGAAGGGTTGCAGAGCCTTTGCAATCATAGGAAGAAAAGTTTCAGCAATTGATGCATCAACCAGCAAGGATTCAGCAGCGTTGCAAACTGCCGGGCGACTGGTTTTAGCGTTGACTAAGATGTCTTTTGCCATGGCGGGATCGGCAGTTTTTTCAATATAAATATGACAGTTGCCGGTGCCGGTTTCAATGACGGGTACAGAGGCGTTTTCCACAACGGTGGAAATTAAGCCTTTTCCGCCGCGGGGGATTAAAACATCTAAATAATCAGACAGACGCATCAGCTCTTTTGCGGTTTCTCTGGAGGTGTCCCGCACGAGCTGCAGGCTGCCTTCGGGAAAACCGGCACTTGTCAGTGCGTCGTTCATGATATCAACCAAAATAGAATTTGAGCAAATCGCCTCGCTGCCGCCACGCAAAATGCAGGCGTTAGAAGTTTTCAGGCATAAAACAGCTGCATCAACAGTGACGTTGGGGCGTGCTTCATAGATAATGCCAATAACCCCTAGGGGAACACGTTTTGTGCCAATCACCAGACCGTTGGGGCGTTTGGTCATACCCAACACCTCGCCAACAGGGTCGGGCAGGGCATTCACTTTTAAAACACCCTCTGCCATATCATAGATACGCTCACGGGTTAAGGTCAAACGATCGATGAGTGCCGCAGAACCACCTTTGGCGATAAAAGCATCTACATCCTTTTTGTTTTCTGCGAGTATTGTATCTGCATTTGCCTTTAGGGCTTCTGCCACAGCCAAGAGCCCTGCAGACTTAATTTCTGCAGTTATATTCATAAGCTTAAGACTGGCGTTTTTTGCTTTTTTTCCCATTTCCTTTAGCATGTGGCATCCTCCTTTTGGCGACCCTTAAACAACGTTCCTACCTTTTTACCATCTAAAATATCATAAATAACAGCCGGCGGGCTGCCGTTGGTAATCACCATATTGATGCCTGCCTCCATAACAGTTTTTGCGGCAATCAGCTTGGTAGCCATGCCACCTGTTCCGCGGGCAGAACCAGCGTTACCGGCAATTTCAAATAACGCATCTGTCACTTCCTCGATTTCGTCAAGGAGTTGTGCATCCTCAGACTTATGAGGGTCTGCGCTGTAGAGACCGTCGATGTCAGATAAAATAATTAAAACGTCCGCTTTAATCAGGGTTGCCACCATAGCGGATAAGGTATCATTATCGCCAAACTCAATTTCTTCGGTGGAAATAGCATCATTTTCATTGACAATGGGAATGACACCCCATTCAAGCAAGGTGTTAAATGTGGTGGTTGCGTTTTCCTTGCGCTGTTTGTTTTCGATAACATTTTTTGTTAACAAAACCTGCGCCACATCGCAACCGTATTCACCGAAAAGCTTGCCGTAAATGCTCATGAGCTCGCTTTGACCGATGGCTGAGGTTGCCTGTTTTTCTCTGGTTGTTTTTGGTTTTTCGGCAAAACCCATTTTGCCCATGCCTACGCCGACAGCACCGCTTGATACTAACACGATTTCTCTGCCTTCGTGGCATAAATCAGCCAGCGTTCTTGCCAGCAGGTCAATTTTACGTAAATGAATTCGCCCGGTGGAATAGGTTAGAGAAGAGGTTCCCACCTTGACAACAATTCGTTTGGCGTTTTTTAATTTTGCGATTGAAGTTTGCATGTTCATCACTCACCTGTTTTTGTCACTTTTTCAACTAATTTGTATTTGTGTATGTGTTCATTGTTTAGATTGACGGACGCCCTTTGGAGATTTCTTTGTAAACATCCTCTAAGCGTGTCACGGCTTTTGGGGCGGTATAATGCTGTAGCATTTTCTGCCCGGCGGCATCGCCGATCACGGAGGCAAAATCCGGGTTGCAAATTAACCGGAGCATTGCCAGCGCCATTGAGGTGCTGTCAGCATAATTTACCAAGATGCCGTCTTCGTTATCCGTAATCAGTTCGCTGTTGCCGCCGACGCGTGTTGCAATAATCGGTTTTGAGAGGCTCATTGCCTCCAGTAAGGATAGGCTCATTGCTTCTGATTCGGAGGCATTTACAACAACATCAATAGCATTTAAAAGCTCAGTAATATCGTCAACAAAGCCGGTAAAAATTACGTTATCCTCCAGACCGTAGCGAATGATGCGCTCTTTTAATTCCTGCTCTAAGCTACCGTCACCAACGATTAAGAATTTGGCAGCAGGATATTCTTTTAATACTTGCCATGCAGCTTTGATGTAGTATTTATGCCCCTTATCCGCATCTAAACGACCGAAGATGCCAAACAGCATTTCATCATCCTTCACGCCAAAGCGGTGACGGGTATAAAAAGCCGCTTCAGAGGACAGGCGCCTTACAGGCGTAACCCCTGTGCCGGCAATTTTAATTTTATGCGGTGCAACGCCTGAATCTGCCAGGTTTAATGCCGCCGTCTCAGACACCGCTATATAATAATCATATATAAAATTATTTAACACACTGTAAAGCAATGATTTAAATCCGTGCTCCGGGGCGAGAATGCGGTGCTGTGTTGCAAGCACAACACGAACGTTTGCCTTTTTTCCCGCAATGCAGGCGGAGGGACAGCTATGAGTATGTAAAATGTTTGGCTTGATTTTTAGGAATAAATCTTTTAAATGCGAAATGCACTGTTTGCTGTAGGGTTTTTCAGTTATGTGGGGTGATTCAATGAGCGCCACGTCAGAAAAGGCGCTTACAGAGTTTGACAGCTTACTGCCTGTTGGCAGAATAACGGTTACCTGAAACATTGCACGGTCAAAACAGCTTAAATAGTTTAAAAGATATTTTCCGGCATCGTTTATGATTGAATCAGAAAGCACCTGTACGATATGCATCATTTGTGTATCCCCCCTCCGTTGAACTGTAAAGTGTGGGTTACATGTCAAAAACAAAAACTGCATTTTTTTGTTTTTGACATGAGTTTATACCTTAAAATAATTATATAAATAATATTATATAGCGAAATGCGCTAAAAGTCAATAAAATTACGGCGTTTTCACGGAAAAAAACAATAAAAAAGCCGTGCGTTTTCCTTCGCACAGCTTAAGAAAAAATTTTTAAAAAAAGGAGAGCTGTTGTGACACGGCTCCGTCCAGAACATGAACGGGGATGCCGGCTTTTTCAGCGTAATTCACGGTATATTTTGTGCCGCCGCGGTTTTGCTTTAAATGGGCAAGCAAGCAGGAGGAACAATCTACAAGATAACGGTTGCGCTCTTGCATACAGCCGGTGTGGTAACTGTCAGCTATATAGATAATATCATCGGCAGAAGCGAGAATCTGCCGGTAATTTTCTTTTTGCTGCGCACTCCAGCGCTCGTCCTGATTTTTGCAGGGCAGAACCAGGCAAAGCCGAATGTGAGGAAAGCTGCCTTTGAGCCTGATAACCGTTTGGGCTGCAAGCTGGTCAAAGCCCAAGGCACCGCCGCAGCAAAAATCCGTAAAGCCTTTTTCTATGAGGGAACAAACAGCCGCACAAAGCTGTTTTTTAAGTGGCTCCAGTTGTTGCTTGGCAATCAGCCTGTGACCGGTAAAGGCGCAGGTTGTTTCTCGTTGCATAAAAACCTCCGTTTGTGTGCATTTTAATCAGCTTAAAAAACAGATTGGATGGATTTAATTACCTTGCCGAGAATTTTAAAGGTTTGCGCTTTTGGATTGACAACAATGGGACGGTGATAAGCAGGATTGCTGCTTTCGCTTTCCAGTAATACAAGCTCTCCCTGACGGAAGTAACGGCAGATAAACGCAGGATTGTCATCAAGCGCGACAGCAACCACTTCGTTATCATCAGCAAAGTCCTGACTGCGAATGATGGCAATGCTTCCGTCCGACAGGCCGGCGCGGTCCATTCTGTTACCGGAGATCTTTAAGCCGAAAAATTCACCCTCGCCAATAAAGGAGGTTGAAAAAATAAATTGGTGAACGGGGACACGATGCGTTGTCAGATTCATGTAAACCGGCACAGCCATTTCCTGAAAGGGGGTAGCCGGTGGATTGCGTAATATTGGTTCTTGCGGTGGGGTAACCCCATTAGAAGGTGCAAGTTTTTTAAGCAGATCGTCAATTGTGATACCGTCATTTGTAAGGCCATCCAACGTTACGCCAAAAAAGTTTGCCAGCTGGCGCAGATTTGTGTTGGGCGGAACGGTATAACCGGTTTCGTAATTTGAAATGGTGGTTTTGCCAACGCCTAGCATTTGTGCCAGTTCGTCTTGATTAATGCCTTTGTATTTTCTGAGTTTTTTTAATTTAAAGCCAAGATCTTCCATACGTATTGCTCCTTTTTTTAGGATCTTTATTATAAAAACCTTTCGTATATACTAATTATAACACAATAAAACATAAAATTCAATAAAAATTACAAAAAAATTGTTTCATTTTGTATCAAACTAAAAGGTTTAAGGGGTTTTACTAAATAATTTATATAAAAATACAGTCAATATTTAAGTAAGTATTATGAAAAATCCAACAACAATCAAATGATTGTAATTTAGTTTTTTTCTGAAAGGCTATTGCAAAACAGAAGGCTTATTGATATAATACTTTGTAAGATTTATGTAGAAAGGGTAAGTCATGATGCAGATTGTAAAAACTTACGCCGCGCGATTTTATTATTTTATCAGCCGTAGCTTTTTTGGCTTCGGTTATTTTTGCTGCGCAAAGTTCAATTGCATGATGAGTTAGTTTTTCGTAGAACAAATTGAAATTGTTTTTAGGGAACTCATTCATGCAATGGGTTCCTTTTTTAATGCAAGGAGGAAAAGTTATGATCGTCATTATGAAGCCTCAGGCAACGCAAGATGAGGTAACACAAATTGTTGATGAGTTAAAGGGTATGGGTCTTAGTGTTCAAACCAATACCGGTGTGGAATGTACGGTGCTGGGTGTTTTGGGTAACACGGTTGATGCTGATACAAGTGCTTTGGAGCTGCATCCCAGTGTTGACAGGGTGATGCGTGTATCAGAACCCTTTAAAAAGGCAAACCGCAAATTCCACCCTGATGACACAGTTGTTAAAATCGGCAACACTGCCATTGGCGGCAGAAAGCTTTCCTTAATTGCAGGTCCTTGTTCTGTTGAAAGTGAGGAACAGATTATTGATATTGCCGAACGGGTTAAGGCGTCTGGTGCAACGTTTTTGCGAGGCGGCGCTTTTAAGCCCAGAACCTCGCCTTATGCCTTTCAGGGCATGCAGTTTGAGGGCTTGGAGCTTTTGCAGGAAGCCAAGCGGAAAACCGGTCTTCCCATTGTTTCTGAGCTGATGTCGCCCAAGCATGTTGAATTTTTTGAATATGCAGTGGATGTTATTCAGGTTGGCGCCAGAAACATGCAGAACTTTGACCTTTTAAAGGAACTTGGCAGAAGCAAAAAGCCGATTCTCTTAAAGCGCGGTCTTGCCTCTACGATTGAAGAATGGCTTATGTCAGCTGAGTACATTATGGCAGGTGGCAACGAAAACGTTATTTTATGTGAGCGAGGCATTAGAACCTTTGAGCAATATACAAGAAACACGCTGGATTTAAGTGCGATTCCTGCTATTAAAAAAATGAGCCATCTGCCCATTGTGGTAGACCCCTCTCATGCAACCGGTATGCACTGGATGGTTCTACCCATGGCTATGGCGGCCATTGCTGCGGGTGCTGATGGCCTGATGATTGAGGTGCATAATGACCCGAAAAATGCAAAGTGTGACGGTCCGCAGTCTATCACGCCGGATGCATTCTGTGATTTGGTAAATAAATTAAGACAAACAGCGGAGGTTGTGGGTCGTGAAGTGTAACAAAATTGCTGTTGTGGGGTTAGGCTTAATCGGCGGTTCGGTGCTAAAAGCTTTGCAGGGCTTTGAAGATGCAGTTTTCTATGGGATCGACCAAAATGAAGAGGTGCTATCTGAAGCAAAGAGTCAGGGGCTAATTTGTGACGCGGGGTTACATCCGGATGAAATTACCCGAATTGCCGATGTTACCTTTATTTGTCTGCCACCGGATGCGACCGTTACTTTTATTAATGAGCATACGTTTAAGAAAAATGCTTTGGTTACAGATGTTTCCGGTGTGAAACAGGCAATTTATGCAGGCATTTGCAATACGGAGATAGATTTTATCGGCGGTCACCCCATGGCAGGGAAAGAGGTTAACGGCTTTGGGGCATCGGATGCGGATTTGTTTCGCAATGCCAGCTATTTGCTGACGCCTACGGAGAAAAACCTGCCGGAGCATGTTGCCCTTTTAAAAAAAATGGCAGACTATATGGGATGCCGCGAAATTGTTTTGACTACGCCGCAAGAGCACGATATGATGATTGCCTATACCAGCCAGCTGATGCATATTGTTGCGGTGGTTCTTTGTGACAGTGAGCGATTGGATGCATCTAAGCATTTTAGCGCAGGCAGCCTGCGGGATTGCACCCGTGTGGCAAAGCTTGACAGCCGGCTTTGGAGCCGTTTGTTTTTGTTGAATCAAGAGGAGCTGGTACGGTGCATTGATGAATTTTCACATAGCTTGCAGAAAATGCGGGATTTGATTCAGTCAGATAACGAAGCAGAGTTAAAAGCCTTTTTGGAAGCATGCTCTGATCGCAAAAACAGATTCTTGGCGTAAAAACAGAAAAGGGATGAAACATATGAAAACATTACAGGTTGCTTTAGAAGATAGAAGCTATGATATTGTGATTGGTCAGGGAATTATATCTCAGGCGGCGGAATATATTTTAAAGGTGTGCAAGCCGCAGCGGATTATGGTCGTTACGGATACAACCGTTGCGTCTTTACACTTACCTGCCTTACAAGCTAGTCTTGCCGCCACCGGCCTGCCTGTACAGGTTGTGAGCTTTGCCCCGGGGGAAGGGTCAAAAAGCCTGAAAAGTGTAGAGAAGCTTTACACGGAAGCCTTTGCATTCGGCATGACCCGAACAGACCTTGTGATTGCTTTGGGTGGTGGCGTCATTGGAGATTTGACAGGCTTTTTTGCAGCAACTCTTCTGCGTGGCGTTCCCTTTGTGCAGATTCCTACGACCTTGCTGTCTCAGGTGGATAGCTCTGTGGGAGGCAAAACCGGTGTCAATGTTCCGGCGGGAAAAAATTTGGTGGGCAGCTTCTATCAGCCCAAGTTGGTTTTGATTGATACCGACACTTTGCAAACGCTATCTGATGCTATTTTTTCAGACGGTATGGCAGAGGTGATTAAATACGGCTGTATTGTCAGCGAAAAGTTGTTTGAAGCCTTGTTGCAGGCAGGCTCAAGACGCGGTGTTGAAGCGATGCTGGAAGATGTGATTTATGCCTGCTGTGATGCCAAGCGGCAGGTGGTGGAAGAAGATGAACTGGATACCGGCAGGCGCATGATTTTAAATTTTGGTCATACCATGGGTCATGTGATTGAAAAAGCCTACAATTTTCAGAAATATACCCACGGTCAGGCTGTGGCATATGGCATGATTTTAGCGGCTCGCCTGGGTGAAAAGCTTTCTGTTACGGCAGAGGGTACGGCAGAGAGGATAACTGAAATTTTAGAAAAATATCACTTGCCGACAGATATTTCTTTAACTGGTGACTGGCAGAAAACCATTTTGCTGGATAAAAAAATGCAGGGAAAAGACCTTAGCTGTGTGTTGATTTCGAAATTGGGCACGTCTATCGTGCATAAAATGCCGGCAGAGGAATTTGTTACAGAAATTGAATCGATTTTATAGCACAAAAAAAGCAACCCGATTGGGTTGCTTTTTATCTTATTTTAATGAATAATTCTTCTGGCTGCATAGTAGCAGTTGTTATAATAACCGGTTACGATGCTTGTGTATTTTACAACATCACCGGTCTGGGGTGCATGAATCATCATACCGTCACCGGCATAGATGCCAACGTGATGCACATAAGCATTGCCGGCACGTTTAAACAGAACCAAATCACCGGGGCGAAGCTCTGCTTTGCTAACAGGAATGCCATTGGCGAGCTGATCGTGAGCAACACGATTGATGGAGTAGCCTAACTGGCGGTAAACGTAAGAGGTGAAACCGGAGCAGTCAAAGCCGGAGGGGCTTGAACCTCCATAGCGGTAAGGAACACCTAAATACTGCTTAGCCAGTTGAACAACACGGTCACCACCGGCAGTGTTGCCCCGGGAAGAAATATCTTCTGAACGGGTGCTGACATAATCACCGCATATGTAACCTTCATCGCCGTTAGGTCTTTTGTACATATACCAGTTGCCGTATTTGCCGTAAAAGGTTAAGGTAGTTCCGCGGGTTGCCTGGGTGAGAATTTCGCGGTCAGTTCCGGCACCGGCACGAACATTAACAAGGTCACCGGTGATTACGCCGGTGCAGGGGAATGTTTCAGCCCCAACCGTCATAGGGATGCAATTTATGAGCAACACTAACGTTGCTACGATTGCAAGAACCTTTTTTGTTATCTTCATAAAAAAATTTCCTCCAACAAAAATCAAACAGTTGTTACAAACTTGTTACAATTGCTATTATACAGGGTCTCAATACTTTTGTCAACCCTTTTTAAAACTTTTTTAACAATTTCGTTAAAATTCAGCCTTTTTGTGCCGTGATTAAGATTTATATTGAATATTTCCTTTTGGTATGATATAATGACTTTTGTCGTTTTTTTAAACAAAATGTCATTTTATGAAAATCAACAGAGGGTGAGTTTTTGAAAACTTTTTTTAAAGGCGGAAGAGATATTTTTAAAAATTATTACTTTATTATACTTGCTGCCTTGGCATTGATTCTGCCGGATGTTATGCTCAAACGATTGGTATATCCCGGCTCCTTTACAGAAAGCTACGTTCCGGTAGCAGCCGGCTTTTTCACTTTAGGCTGGGTGTGCTTGATCCTCTTTTTCTGTGTCTTTGTTTTGCCCAAACGGTGGGGCAGAATTATATTTTTAGTCCTTTCTGTTTTTTTTACGGTGTTTTCTTTCAGTGAATATATTTATTACAAAATCTTTGAGCAGTTTTTTTGGCTCAAAAGCATAGCGCTTGCCGGCGAAGGGGCAGATTATCTGGATTATGTCACCAAAATGATTGATGCAAGCCTCTTGGTTTGCACTCTGTTTGCCTTTGTTTTTATGATTTTGGCAGCCGCTTGCTGGAAACGGCCGGCGATGCAGATGAGAGTACGTTGCCTGCTCGTGATTGTGCCTGTTTTGATTTTAAGCGTTGTGCATATTTGCATGCAACCGGAATTTCACCACGATGGGATGGACCAGTGGGATACCTGGCGGAAACCGAGGCCGGTGTATGAGAATTTTAATGATGTTAACCGCAGCTTTGAGGTAACCGGTCTTTATCAGTTTGTTTATTTAAATGCCTATACGGCTATTTTTCCTCATGAGCAATACAGCGAGGAGGATTATGCCAAGGTCGATGCATTTTTTGACGAAAAAGGCAAAATGCCTGTTAACGATTATACGGGGTTGTTTGAGGGTAAAAACGTAATTGCCGTGATGATGGAGAGCATGGACACCTGGACGATAGATAAAAAGACAACGCCAACCCTATATCATATGATGTATAACGGCATTAATTTTTCAAACTACAATGCGCCCCTTTTTGGCGTGGGTTTTACCTTTAGCTCAGAGTTTGCCTTTAACACGGGCTATTTTACACCGCTATCTGCCAACAGTGCGGCGCATTTCAGCAGAAACGAGTTTCCCTATGCATTGGCAAACCTCTTTAAAGAAGCAGGCTATGCAACCAATTCCTTTCATTTTAACGATGCAGGATTTTACAACAGGGGAATTATGCATAAGGCCTTTGGATATGAAAAATATAATGCGTTGTCGGATTTTGGTTTGGCGGGGGTTGAGGCTGAGCTTGACAGTAACATCTTAAAAAATGAAGCGCTTTATCAAAAAATGACAGAAAAAGAGCCGTTTTTTAACTTTGTTATTACCTATTCGGCACATTTGCCTTATACTGACGACAGTGCAAAATTGCAGCTTGCAAAACAGTACCGACCCGATTTAATCAATCGCTCCATACATCAGGAAAAAAACAATGTGCAGATTCTGGCTGCCGACACTGACGCATTTTTTAAACAACTGCTTCAGCGGCTAGAGGCTGACGGACTGCTGGACAATACGGTAATCGTGGCGTATACTGACCATTTTGCTTATGGTGTTTCTGATGAACAAATGCTTTCCATGTGGAAGGGGAACAAGCTTTCCTATCGGGTGCCGGCGTTTATTTATGCAAAAGGCATGAAGCCTAAGCGGGTAACCAAACCCATGATGACGGTAGACTGGGCGCCTACTTTAGTGAATCTTTTTGGACTAAAGCGTGACGGCGGATATTTGGGCTCTGATGTTTTAGACCCGGAAAACAAAGGCTTTGCTTATTTTGAAAACTGGTCATGGCTGGACTCGAAGATGTATTATAATCCATCTGACGAAACGGTTGAGGAAACAGAGTATATACAAAATCAGAACCAGAGAGTGAAGGATAGCATGGAAACAAATAACATTGTGGTTCTGGGTGATTATTATAAAAAACATAAAAAGAAATAAACCTTAAAAACGAAGTTTTATATTTTGGATTTATTCTACAAAAACCAGTTCAAAGAACTGGTTTTTTGTTTGTATAACGAAAACCACGCGATAGTCGCATGGCTCAAAAGAGGCTATTGCCGATGAACAGATAACAAAGTAGAATTTGCAAAAAAAGTATATTATTTTGAAATGTTGTGGTAAAGCATAAACAATGTGTCGGCAAGCCTTCCCCTTGAGGGGAAGGTGGGTTTTGCAAAGCAAAACTCGGATGAGGTGGAAAAATAATAGCAATAACGTGTGAAAACAAACACCTCATCAGTCTCGCTATGCTCGACAGCTTCCCCTCAAGGGGAA
>JAFWAT010000035.1 GCA_017507525.1 Clostridia bacterium
TCAAGCGTTCTGGGAGTAGTTTTATGTATAGAAATTAGTTTTTTAGGAAAATATTAAAAAGTACTTGACAAACTTTTGTAAGTATGGTAATATTATTAAGTCACTAAGGCATATATAATATTATATCGCAGGGTAGAGCAGCTTGGTAGCTCGTCGGGCTCATAACCCGGAGGTCGTCGGTTCAAATCCGGCCCCTGCACCCAATTTTAAGCAATCACGTATGTGGTTGCTTTTTTCTTTTTAAGGGTTATGAGTCCGGTGAGCGTAGCTCGTTGGGTTAGTGCCGCAAAAACAGTCCTGCGAACTGTTTTTGCAAACGGTGTCGCCCAAAATACGAGCGGCCAAGCTAAATTATTCAGCGCAGGCTGCGAGATATGACGGCGACCGGCGCGAAGCGATAACCCGGAGGTCAGAGATATCAATCCGGCCCCTGCACCCAATTTAAGCAATCACGTATGTGGTTGCTTTTTTTAAGTAAACAAGGCTGTGACAAAAATTCTTTTGCCACAGCCTTGTTTACAGCTAACGTTTATAATTTTTCTGGATAATATCCTTTTTTTATCAAACCAGAAATTGCATCAATAACCGTTTGTTTATCCTCCTGGTATGTCACCCCGAACCACTGATCGGAAGACCGCAAAACGTCAACATCGGCAATGCCTTTTTTGAGCATGGAGTCCACCACTATGGGCACTAAAAATTCGCTTTTTGTTTCCGTTTCCTTATTGAGGCCACCTAAAAATTCTGTAAAGGCTTCCTCTAAGTAATCAATAAAGGATGCCTGAAAACCCCACATATTCATGGATACCAGGCTATCTGCCGCTATGGGGTTAAATTCATTTTCTGATATCTGAACTGCTGCTCCGCCTTGATATTTTACAATATTTTTTGTTTCATCAATACCGATTAAGCGGTTATCAGCTGAAATATTACAAATACCACGGGTAACACCGCCGTTATCACTTAAGGTATTCATCATTTCAAAACCGACCATACAAATTTTGTGCTTATCGCCATCAGCCACATTCGTGTTGCTTAAATAACCGAACATACGCTCATAGGCTTCTCTTCCGTAGTAATCATCAGCATTAATAACCGCAAAGGGTTCATTCACAATACCTTTGCAGGCTAAAACTGCCTGTCCTGTTCCCCAGGGCTTTATCCGTTCCGCCGGACAGGAGAATCCGCCGGGCAAATCATTTTTATCCTGAAATGCATATTCTACATCGCAGATTTTTTCAATTCGGTTACCAATAACTTCTCTAAAATCATCTTCAATATCTTTGCGGATAATAAAAACAATTTTATCAAAGCCAACTTTCAGTGCATCATAAATCGAATAATCAATAATAATCTCACCATTGGGACCGACCGGAGCAAGCTGCTTTATGCCGCCGCCGTAACGGGATCCAATGCCTGCTGCCATAACAACCAACGTTTTTTTCAAGAAAATCACGCCTCCATCATGATGTAACTTTATTTTCCTCATTGTACCATAAAAAATTCTTATTTGCAAGAGGATTGGATAATTTTCCATGCAGTAAAACATTCTCTCCCCTTTTTGATTATTGTAAAAACTTAAGAATTTTTCTTGTATTAAAGAAAAATATATGGTAAAATAAAAGAATATTCTTTTAATAGACAGGGGGTTCTTTCATGGCGATTCCGCGGGGTTTAATTCGAAAAATGGCTGATGACGATGCCATCTACACACAAGGCTTATCTCTTGCCGGTAAGTCTTTTTCCTATGACACCAAACCCACTGAATTTCATAACATTTTTCAGGTAAACGCTTACTTTTCAAATGACGATTGTCGCGTTTTTTTAGAAATTGACAACGAAAACGAAGAAATTGAAGATGTTTCTTGTTCCTGCGATAAAAAAGAGATTTGCCCGCATATTGTGGCACTTTTAATTAAAATTGAAAACGATTTTTTTCCTAATGGATTTGCAAACCGCAGAACTCAAAATCAACCGGTGGAAACTGATCGCTATATTACATCATTAATTAGCAACCGTGCAGACATTTTAAAAGCACGGTCTCTCTATCGTGCCGGCGGCAGCAAAGCTTTGCTGCTCCCCGTACTCCACATAACCAAAAACAACATCCGCCTTAGCTTTAAGCTGGGGTGTAAAAAAGCCTATATTGTAAAAGATTTAAATGACCTATATCTGTCAGTTTTACACCGCACAACCGGTTCATGCGGCAGGTCAGACCATTTTTTATATGCTCCTGAAAATTTTCAGAACGAAGCATTGCTCCGCTTTTTTATGACCTTTTATCCTCTTTGCCAGGAAGAAGCCAGACCAAAATATATGCGCTTAACGCCGGAAGCCATGGATCATTTTTTTGCTCTTTTTTCTGAGCGAAAGCTGCCCTGTGACGGAAAGACACTGGCAATCACAACTACAACACCCACCTTTTCTTTGTTTGTAAGGCAGTTTAGCGATGTCTTTCATCTAAGCCTTGATAAACGGAATTTTACCTTATATAACGGCTTTGAGACTCTTTATCTCCTGCAGGATGATACTCTATATGCATGTTCGACAGAATTTTCTGATGCCTGCGGCGGTCTGCTGCGACGCTTTGCCGGTAACGAAACCAACCCGACGGTACTGGCAGAAGATATGCGCACTTTCTACAGCATGGTTCTAAAGCCGGCTACCCGATTCATTGAGCTCCGTGCCAGAGATAATGATTTTATTCCGCCGATACTGAAAACAAAAATTTACTTAGACACAGAAGCGGGCAAAACAGCAATTGCAAAAGCAGAATTTTACTATGACGATCTGCACTACTATGCTTTTGACCCCAATCGGGATTTGCAAACCGTTTGGGATATAGAAGGGGAAACAAAAATCGAAAATTTAATCAAGCAATACTTCCCTAACACCGGAAAAGCACCGGGAACCGCCACCTTTATTGTAGATGACGAAATGTTATTTAATTTAGTCTACGAAGGAATCCCCGCTCTGTCACGGCAAGCAGAATTGTTTATCAGCAAGGAATTGCAGTCTGTAAAGGTGAAGTCCTTTCCAAAGGCACACATGGGTGTCCGTATGGAATCAGAGTTATTAACAGTTGATATTACGGCGGGGAATCTCTCTGCAAATGTTTTAGCCGCAGCACTGACTGCATACCGTCAAAAGAAAAAATATTTGCGGATTAAAGACGGAACCTTTCTGCTTCTGGATTCTGACAATCTTATTAAGCTCAACACCGTGGCAGAAAGCGCCGGTGTCTCTTTGTCAGAATTAAAGAAAAAGGAAATTCAGCTCCCGGCATACCGGGCACTGTATCTTGATTCTGTTAAGGAAATTGATGTTGCAAAGGAAAAAAGCTTTACAGATTTAGTGGCTGCGTTTACTGAAACAGAAAAACAACCTCCCCTGTTGACAAAAAAACTTTCCGCTATTTTACGTGATTATCAAAAGCAGGGTGTTTGGTGGCTCCAAACCCTTTCTCGCTTTGGTTTTGGTGGTATTTTAGCTGATGATATGGGTTTGGGTAAAACCATTCAGGTGCTTGCGCTGTTTTCTTCATATAAGCAAACAAACGGTTCCTGCCATGCACTGGTTGTATGCCCTGCATCTTTAGTGCTAAACTGGGAACAGGAAATAAAAAAATTCACACCGGAGCTATCTGCCAAATGTATTTTAGGCACAACAGAAGAAAGGGCGGCTCTATTATCAGACATCACGCAGGATAATATCATCATCACATCCTACGAATTGCTAAAACGAGATGCAGAGCTCTATAAGAATCTACATTTCGATTTTGAAGTGATTGACGAGGCACAATATATTAAAAACCATAACACGCAAAATGCTCGTTGTGTTAAAAGCATTCACGCAAGATATCGTTTTGCCTTAACCGGTACACCCATTGAAAATTCCATGTCTGAGCTTTGGTCTATTTTTGATTTTTTAATGCCCGGGTATTTGCATAAATATACGTATTTCCGCAATCGCTTTGAAATTCCGGTTATTAAGGAAGGATACACCGCCGCGCTGGACGAATTAAAGCGCATGGTTTCTCCCTTTATTCTCAGACGACTGAAAAAGGATGTGTTAACCGAACTGCCTGACAAGACAGAAACGGTTATGTATACAAATCTGGCGCCTGAGCAAAAAAAATTATACTATGCAAACCTTGCTTCTATTCAAAAAGAACTGCATACAGAGCTGCAATCGGTTTCCGGCAAGAACAGAATGGTTGTGCTTGCAATGCTCACTCGCCTCAGGCAGCTGTGCTGCGATCCGGCGCTTTTGTATGATAATTATAAGGAAGAGAGTGCAAAGTTTGAGCTATGCATGAACTTAGTGGAAAACACCATCCAATCCGGTCATAAAATTCTGCTGTTTTCTCAGTTTACCTCCATGCTGTCTATGCTGGAGTCTGCACTGAAGGCGAGACACATCCCCTATTATCTGATTGAAGGTTCAACCAAAAAGGAAGAACGCCTCCGCCAAGTAAAAGCTTTTAACCATGATGATACCCCCGTCTTCTTAATATCCTTAAAAGCAGGCGGCACAGGACTGAATCTGACAGGTGCCGATGTGGTCATTCATTATGACCCTTGGTGGAACTTAAGCGCCCAAAATCAGGCAACTGACCGTGCCCATCGAATTGGACAGAAAAACAGTGTCTCTGTTTATAAGCTGATTGTAAAGGGTACAATAGAGGAAAAAATTCTGGCACTTGCCGAGAAAAAACAAAGTCTGGCAGAACAAATTCTGCCAGACGATGGTAGCATTTTACAAGGTATGAGTAAAGAACAAATTCTAGATTTGTTTAATCATTAATTAAAATCACAGGGGAACGGTAAAAATCCATGCCGCTTTTCCCTGTATTTTTTTTGGGGTACAAAAGAGCATACAAATCTGTTGCTGCCACATCAAGAGAAAAAAGCCGCCGTGCGTTTGCATCTGCAAAATCAGCCGTTGCCAATTTGTTCAAAATGGGAACCGTGGTGGTTTTTTGCAATTGCTTCAAAACAGCTCCGCCCCCTTTTCCTACGCCCAAAATCCGTGCATAGGCTGGTTTTAAAGACTCATCATCTTTCGTAATGCCTAGAAGCACTTTTAAAAGCGTACGGCAAATGCGCGTATAAGGGTATCGCTTTGTTTTTGCCACCATGGCAATTTCGTCAAAGGAGCGAAATTCTTCAGCCGCTGCAATTAAGCGGTTTTCTAACCCTTCAGATACGCCGCTGATTTTCACTAGAGTAGCGGCATCTGCCCGGCGAAGCGCATAACACAAGAGTATGCCCAAATCCTCTGCGGTCACCGGTCCACGCCCTGCCGCTATTTCCCGATTAATAATTTCCGCCACTACCGGCGGCACAAAGCTCGAAACATCTTTGCCGCCATACAGCCGGCTGCGAATGCCCGTTGCACTGAGAAATGCTCCGTCCGGCGTTAATGCATCGTGCATGCCCTGCTCTCTTTGAATCGCAGCCGGCACAACTTTTGCACCCAGCTTATCAATAGCTTTTATGTACTCAACACCCAGCATATCATTGGGCATAAGCGGTGTTTTAACAATTCCAGCCAATGCCATGGCACATGCCTTAGGATAGCTGATACCCGTTTCTAAATGCGCTTTAACACCTCTTTGAAAAGCAGGCATTTGACTGATTTTCGATACCTCACGCAGCATAGCAATGTCGCCAGATTCACTGCCAAAGCACAAATACCCCTCATAACCCAGCTTAGAAAGAAGGGATACCCCGCCTGTGGCAAAGCCTTCGGCAGATTGAAGGCTGTAAACCACCGGTAACTCCAGCACCAAATCACAGCCCGATGACAGCGCCATCTCACTTCTTGCCCACTTATCAAAAACAGCAGGCTCCCCACGTTGAACAAAAGAGCCACTCATCAGACAGATTACCCCGTCACAACCGAGTGCCTCTTTTTGTTTTTGAAGCTGATAGGCATGTCCGTTGTGAAAGGGATTATATTCACAAATTACTGCCATTAATTTCATCTGTTTATCTCCGTTTGTCAAGTTCAGACATTAGATTTTCCCAGGTTAGACCCCGTTCAACCATAACCACCATTAAGTGATATAAAAAGTCACAGGATTCATATTCAAGCTCTGAAAGATCCGGATTTTTTGCTGCAATAATAATCTCTGCAGATTCTTCACCAATTTTTTTGAGCTGCTTATCAATACCTTTGGTAAACAGATAATTGGTATAAGAGCCTTCCTTCGGATGGTTCTTTCTGTCAACAATTACATCGTAAACATCTTTTAAAACAGACAAAGAAACCGTTTCTTTCTTCTGTTCTGTCAAGCTTCCGTCTGCTTCCATTTTTCTGTAGAAGCAAGTAGTTTCACCGGTATGGCATGCAGGACCGGCAGGGTCAACCTTCAAAATCAGCGCATCCTCGTCACAGTCAACCAAAATCTCTTTCACATAGAGAATGTTGCCGGAATTTTCACCTTTTGTCCAAAGACATTGGCGAGAACGTGAGAAAAACGTTGCTTTGCCGGTTTCCTTAGTAATCTTTAAGGATTCTTCATTCATGTAAGCCAGCATCAGAACGCGACCGGAAATATAGTCCTGTGCAATTGCCGGAATTAAACCCTTTTCATCAAATTTTAGCATGTTAAAAACTTCCTTTCCTTATAACCGAACCGGTATATTTTCTTGCTTTAAATACTCTTTTAGTTCCCCGATGGTAAGCTCCTTGTAGTGGAACAACGATGCTGCCAGCACCGCATCGGCACCACCCTCTGTCAAAGCATCTTTAAAGTGAGATAGCGTTCCTGCACCACCTGAGGCAATGACCGGAATAGAAACCACCGAAGAGATTGCCTTTGTAATGGGCAAATCGTAGCCGGATTTTGTCCCGTCAGTATCCATGCTGGTGAGTAGAATCTCTCCGGCTCCCAGTGCCTCTGCTTTTTTCGCCCACTCGATAGCATCGAGGCCCGTATCCACGCGACCGCCGTTTAAGTACACACTGTAGCTGCCATTGGGCTTTTTCTTGGCATCAATGGCAACCACAACGCACTGAGAGCCAAATTTATAGGCTGCTTCAGAAATCAGCTCAGGGCGTTTAATCGCCGCAGAGTTAACGGAAATTTTATCAGCACCGGCCTTTAAAATCTCGCGAAAATCTTCCACAGTACGGATACCGCCGCCAACTGTAAAGGGAATGAAAACCTGTTCTGCAGTTTTTTCAACCAGGTTAACTATAATATTTCTTGCATCCGAGGATGCGGTAATATCTAAAAAAACTAATTCATCAGCACCGGCTTCATCATAAGCCTTGGCAATTTGCACCGGGTCACCGGCGTCTTTTAAATTAACAAAATTTACGCCTTTCACCACTCTGCCGCGATGAACATCTAAGCATGGAATAATTCTCTTTGTCAGCATTCCTTGCCACCACCGATCTTAGAAAGTGCCTCTTTTAAATCCACACTACCGGTGTAAAGAGCTTTGCCAATAATGGCACCGCTGACACCGGTTTTGGTAAGCGCCACAAGGTCATCTGGCTTTCCAACACCGCCGGAAGCAATCACACCCGGACCAAAAGCCTGTGCCATCTCAGTCATAGCCGAAAGGTTCGGACCTTGCAGCATGCCATCTGTTGCAATATCTGTATAAATAATATGGCATACACCCATTTTTTTCATAGCAAGCGCCATATCAATCGCTTTCCAGCGGCTGACCTCTTCCCAGCCGGAAACAGCAGCATAACCATCTTTTGCGTCAATGCCCACAGCAATTTTATCGCCATATTCTTTTATAGCCTGCTCCACAAAATCAGGATTTTGAACCGCAACTGTTCCTAAAATCACGCGACTGATGCCGCCGGTAAGCAACGCTTCTATATCTGCTATGCTTCTGATGCCTCCGCCGGTCTGCACGGGAATAGATAAGGTCTTGGCAATTTCACAAATGATTGCCCGGTTGCTTGCCTCCTGTCTTGCGCCGTCTAAATCCACCACATGGAGAAAGCGTGCACCGCAGTTTTCCCACTTTTTTGCCATTTCTACCGGGGAATCAGAGTAAACCGTTGTCTGGTCATAGTCACCCTGAAGCAAGCGGACACATTTGCCACCCCGTAAATCAATTGCCGGATAAAGTATCATGATGTTTCTCCTATCAGTTCTGATTGCATAAATATACTTTTACATTGTAACACAAAAGAATAGACAATGCAAGGCGAAAAAAGCAAAAAAAGAGCTATCAAAAAACATTTTTGCTTTCGATAGCTCCTCAATAGGCAAACACTGTACACAGTGTAACATAACTGACTTCTTATTTACACAACACCATACGCCATCATGGTATCGGCAACCTTTATAAAGCCTGCAATATTGGCACCAACCACCAGATTGCCCTCGTAGCCGTATTCCTTTGCAGCTTCGCTGGATTTTTTATAGATATCAACCATAATTTTCTGCAGCATATGGTCAACCTTTTCAAAGCTCCAGTTATAACGCTGTGAATTCTGGCTCATTTCCAGCGCTGAGATAGAAACACCACCGGCATTGGCAGCTTTTGCAGGTGCAAACATAATGTCGCTTTCTAAAAACAGCTTAACTGCTTCTTTGGTAGAAGGCATGTTAGCACCCTCACCAACTGCAATACATCCGTTTTCAATCAATTTCTTAGCTGATTCTGCGTCAATCTCATTTTGTGTAGCGCAAGGCAGTGCAATTTCACAAGGAACACCCCAAACACCGGAGCAACCCTCTGCATATACTGCATTCGGACGTTCCTTAGCATATTCCTTAATACGCTTTCTTTCCTGAAGCTTAATTTTCTTTAAAAGCGCCAAGTCAATACCATCCGGGTCATATACATAACCGTTTGAGTCGCTGGCTGTCACAACCTTAGCACCTAACTCTATGGCTTTTTCAGTAGCATAAATTGCAACATTACCGGAGCCGGAAACAACAACCGTTTTCCCCTCCATGCTTGTGCTGTTATCCTTCAGCATTTCTTCCACAAAATAACACAAACCGTATCCGGTTGCCTCCGTTCTCACCAAAGAGCCACCATAGTTTAAGCCTTTACCTGTCAGGGCACCAGTATATTCATTAGAAAGTCTTTTATACTGACCGAACATATACCCAACTTCGCGGCTGCCCACACCAATATCTCCGGCAGGAACGTCTGTATTGGCACCAATGTGCTTTGCAAGCTCCGTCATAAAGCTCTGACAAAAGCGCATAATTTCAGCATTCGATTTACCCTTTGGATCAAAATCACTGCCGCCTTTGGCACCGCCAATGGGCAGACCTGTCAATGAATTTTTAAAGACCTGCTCAAAGCCTAAGAATTTAATAATACCCTCGTAAACAGACGGATGAAAACGTAAACCGCCTTTATAGGGACCAATGGCACTGTTAAACTGAACTCTGTAGCCCCGGTTAACACGCACCTTGCCTGAATCATCAACCCAGGGAACACGGAACTTAATAATACGCTCCGGCTCTACCAGCATTTCAATCACACCGGATTCCTGATACGCAGGCTTGCGCTCCAAAATCGGCTCCAGAGATTCAAGTACCTCAGAAACAGCCTGATGAAATTCCGGTTCATGGGGATTTCTTGCTACAACAGCTTCCATAACGGATGCTAAATACGAATTTTTAAAACTCATTTTATTCACCTTCTCGAAAAAATACAACAATTTCTATTAAATTATATACAAAAACGAAATTTCTGTCAACAGAAATTTCATTTTCCGCTGGTTTCCTCCA
>JAFWAT010000002.1 GCA_017507525.1 Clostridia bacterium
ACCGCTTAGGAGGCGGTCGCTCTATCCGACTGAGCTACGGGGACAAAATAAGCTGTTTTTTAATTATATCATGTTTTTGATGCTTTGTAAAGGTTTATGCCTCGAACATTGTACGTTTGTAAAGATTTCTGAGGCGCTCTAAAACCTTCTTTTCCATACGGGAAATATTCATTTGCGAGGTTTCCATGAGTTCTGCGATTTTTGATTGAGACAGTTCATCATAATAGCGATACTGAACAAATCGACGCTCCCGCTCAGGCAAGGAATTTAAAAAGGTTTCGACAAAATCCTTGTTTTCAATCATTAAAAATTTATCATCTTCAACACCGATACAATCACCTAAGATAACATCCTGTTCGTCTAAGGGCTGCTCCAGCGAGTAAACATCCTGGGTATCGCCCCAGTACATGGCCTGGGCCAGCTGCTCGGTGCTTAAATTAAGCTCTTCAGCAAGCTCGTGGTATTCAAGGATTCTGCCGGTTTTCACAAGCTCTTCATTTCTGATTTTATTTGCCTTTGAAAAAATTTCATACACACGTCTGGGAACGCGAATGCAGTTTCCCTTATCCCGGAACAAACGCTTGATTTCTCCTAAAACCGTCGGAGTGGCAAAGGTGGAAAAACGTGTGCCGCGGTTTGGGTCAAAACGTTTAATGGCATTGACAAGACCCACGCAGGCAGATTGATAGATATCGTCAAACTCCAGCCCTTTACCGTTAAAGCGGCGGGCTAAAATTTCCGGAATATAAGTATATACATATGTAATCTCGTTTAGTAGAACGTTATCTTTCGTCTCCAAATAACGGAGAAATAGTTCACGTTCCTTTGTCATTGATATTTCCATGTTACTGCCTCCGTGAGGATGATAAAAAACCGGCGTAAAACCTGCTACGCCGGATGTGTTTTTACTTAGTAGGAAATTACAACCGACAGGTTGTGATGACGGAAAGCTTTTTTATGATTGCTTCATTAATTCGGTAATCACTTTAACAGCGTTGTCATATTCAGCAACCTGCACAGGGTCGTTTTCTTCCCCGGGGCGGCGGAATAAAACCAAGGCGTACAGGTCATCACTTAGAAATTTCATGTCAGATAAAACCTTGCTTCCGGTCAAGTGCAGTGCAATGGGCGTATCGCCGCGATAGAGCACACGGTCACCGTACGTAGAGAGGTCCATCAACTCATTTAAGGGGCAGAACGCATCTTTTTTAATCAACCTGTCGTAGTTAACCCGGTCGACAATAAACAAGGTTGCACCTTTGTTTGCAAGCTGCGCTTCTAAAGACTGCTGCGTGGCTTCTGCGTTGTCTTCTGACAGAGATTTACTTAAAAACAGACGTTCAATGGTGATGATGGCATCGCCGCTATCATCAATATCGGCAATCACGCCGGGCAGTGCCTTGTTAAAATTAATATTTCCATCACTTAAAGAATCAGCAGAAACAAGAGAAATTTTCAGGTCTGAAGGGACTTGTTTGGTTAATTCTCCTACCAGCAATATTCCCGCTAAAACCACAATGGTCACAACGATAACTGTGGCTTTGTGATAATACCAGAAATTTTCTAATTTAGCCTTAAATGACATAGTTAGCCACCTCAAAATAAAACTCTTATAAATTAATATTATACTACAGTTTTGGGGGTTCGTCAAGAGATAGGGTGAGGTCATATTTTCTGGCGTTAAAAAATCCAAGGATTTGACATAAAATCCTAAGAATATGACCTAGATTTGGTACTTTAATTTTAGTATAATTAATATAATTTTATAATGATTTTAGAGGTGTTTGTATGAATTTTACATTTCCAAAGGATTTCCTTTTTGGCGCAGCCTGCTCTGCCTGCCAGATTGAATCTGGCTGTCATGAAGGCGGTAAGGGCAAGGATGTTCATGAACATTTTTATCCCATCTATCCTGACAAGTTTTTTGGTGCTGACCCCAATGAGTCTGCTGATTTTTACCATAAGTATCCTGAAGATATTCAGAAAATGAAAGAGTTGGGGCTCAAGTGCTTCCGCTTTTCTATTTCTTGGTCGCGCATATATCCCAACGGTCCGGAAGAAGTTTGTCAGGCAGGGCTTGACTATTATTCCGACATGCTTGACAAATTAAAAGAGGCAGGCATTGTTACGTTCTTTGACCTGTTCCATTGCGATCTGCCCTATTGGGTAATAGAAAAAGGCGGCATCTTAGAACCTGCTTTTATTGATTGGTTTTCAAGCTATGCCGAAACATGTTTCCGTGCCTTGGGTGACAAGGTTGATTATTGGTGCACTGTTAACGAACCCAGTATCAACATCATGGCGTCTTATGCTTATGGCAGCAATGCACCGTTTTTAAAGGATATGAATCTGGCAATTAAAGCTTGCCATAACATGATTTTAGCACACTATAAATGTTTGCACATTTATAAGTCCTTAGGTCTTAATGGCAAAATCGGTGCGGTCATTCATATGCAGCCTGTATACTCCCTGTCTATGGATCCTAAGGATCAGGCGGCGGCAGAACGCGACCAGGCATTTTACACCGGCTGGTGGCTTGACCCCATGCTGAAGGGGCATTATCCTGAAATTTTAATGGATTATCCCTACCTGACAGAAAAGCTGCCTGAAGGTT
The DNA here is from genome assembly GCA_017507525.1 of Clostridia bacterium. Lineage (GTDB taxonomy): Bacteria > Bacillota > Clostridia > UBA1381 > UBA9506 > UMGS755. Next base: position 2,615 of record JAFWAT010000002.1, read on the forward strand.
TTGCAGAAGAACTGAAAGAGAACTTCATTGAAAATGACTATATAGCGATTAATTACTACAGTCCGGGCTTTGTGGAATATGAGGACAATGGAGAACTGGATTATAAAATTATTGTCAATGAAGAACTCCCCAAGGATGGCTATGGCTTCACCAGTTATCCTCAGGGTCTTTATGATACCATGCTGTATTTAAAAGATACATACCCGGGTAAGGATATTATCATTACCGAAAACGGCATCGGCATCAAAAAGTGGGGCAATTATGATGAAGAGCTTGTTGATGATTACCGTGTTAACTATATGCGTGAACATCTTCGTTCCCTCTCTCGTGCCATTAAAGCCGGTGCGCCGGTTATCGGATATCTCCATTGGTCCATTATGGATACCAATGAAATTTATGCGGGCGGATACAACTTTATGTTTGGTTTAAATCAGGTGCGTTACGACACGCCGGAGAAAACACGTATTCCCCGAAAGAGCTGGTATTACTACCAACAGGTCATTAAAGAGTCTACTGTCAATTAGTCATCACGAAGTGATGTAGCAAACGCTTTTGGATGGTTTATGGACTCTTTCTACATTAAGCTTTTGTTTCATTCAGGCTGCGATGCATCGCTTTTTGGCGTAATGTGTCGCAGTCTTTTTTTGCAAGTCGCGCAATAGCAGACCATACCAAAACTAAATATGCAAAAAAATAGACCAAAATGCTAAAGAAATTTTAAATGGACAATGATATATTGAAACAAAAGATATAGGCATATTCTTACATGGAATACGTATAGGAGGTTACTATGAATCACTACGATTATCAGGAGCTGTGCTCCAATTTTGAGTACCAGGGAGAGTATATTGGTGCACGTCGTTACGGCGAAGGGCATATTAATGATACTTTTTTGGTTGAAACAACTGGGAAACGTTATATTTTGCAGCGGGTTAACACCCTTGTGTTTAAAGAGCCGGAAAAATTAATTGAAAACGTGGTTGCTGTAACAGAATATCTGCATAACAGAATTATTTCCAACTTCGGTGACCCCTATCGCGAAACCTTGACATTGATTCCTACCAAGGACGGACAGTGGTTTTATAAAACAGAGCAGGGCGATGTTTTCAGAATGTATCTTTTTGTTGGCAATGCCCGCAGTTATCAGACCATTGAAAATCCGGAGATGTTTTATAAAGTTGCGAAGTCTTTTGGCCGTTTTCAGAACCTTTTGAAAGCGTTTCCGGCAGATAAACTGCATGAAACCATTCCGAATTTCCATAATACCGTAGACCGCTACAGATTATTTAAAGAGGCAATTGCTGCAGATAAAGCAGGGCGGCGGACTGAGGTTTTGGAGGAAATTGATTTTCTTTTAAAGCGGGAAGAGGAAGCGTCTTTAGTGCTTGATGCCATTGCAAGTGGAGAAATTCCCTTGCGTGTTACGCACAACGATACCAAGCTCAATAACGTTATGATTGACGATGAGACGGGCGAGGGCGTTTGTGTCATTGATTTAGATACAGTTATGCCCGGCTCTATGCTCTATGATTTTGGTGATTCCATCCGCTTTGGTGCCAGCACAGCGGCAGAGGATGAAACTGACCTTTCCAAGGTAGAAATGGATTTAGGGCTCTTTGAGCAGTATACCCGTGGGTATATTGAAGAGTTAAAGGAAAGCATTACCCCGAAGGAAGTTGAACTTCTGGCGTTTTCTGCAAAGCTTATGACCTTAGAGTGCGGTATGCGCTTTTTGACAGATTATTTAGATGGTGACTGCTACTTCCGTATTCATAGAGAAAAGCATAATTTAGACCGTGCGAGAACCCAACTGAAGCTGGTTGCCGATATGGAAAAGAAGATGGACAAAATGAACGAAATTGTGTTACAATATTATGAGCAGTAAAATTGGAGGATAAACAATGGACAAGAGCAAAACAATAACTGCAAAGCTAGGCATTGATGTGGGCGGCACAGATGTTAAATTTGCTGTGATTGACAACAATGCGATTGTATACCGCTCTAAAATTCCTGCCAATAAGGAATCTGTTGATGCAATTTTAAATGAGATTTGCGATGAATGCAAGAAAATTGCCAAAGAGTACCCATACAGCAGTGTGGGTGTTGGGGTTCCCGGTATTGTTTATGACGGCCTTTTGACAACGATTAATTTACCTTTTAAGAACACGCCTGTTGCCAAGGAAATGGAAGCCCGTATCGGTATGCCGGTGGCAGTAGACAATGATGCAAACTGCGCAGCCTTAGGTGAAGTATTGGGTGGCGGTGGCAAGATATACAGAAACGCGGTGCTGATAACATTGGGTACCGGTGTTGGCGGTGGCGTAATTGCTAATGGTGAAATTTTGCGGGGCAGAGGCTGTGCCGGAGAACTGGGGCATATTATTATCCAGTCAGAAAACGGACGCAAGTGCACCTGCGGTCAAACAGGCTGCTTAGAGCAATACGCATCCGCAAAGGCGCTGGTTAGACAGGCAACAGAAGCTGCAGGTGAGCATCCTGACAGTATGCTTGCACAGCTATACAGAGAAAATGGAGAATTAAACGGCAAACTGTTTTTCGATGCTTTACATAAAAATTGCCCGGTTGCAGAAGCTGTGTTTGACAAGTATCTTGACTGGCTCTGTGTTGGCATTAAAAGCTTTCAAATGATTTTTGACCCTGAGGTTATTCTTCTTGCCGGAGGCATTACGAAGCAAGGCGACAATTTCTTAAAGCCCCTTAAGGCAAAACTGGGTGAGGGTATTAATGTGAAGATTGCAACACTGCAAAATGATGCCGGTGTCTTTGGTGCAGCCAATTTATCAATGTAAATGAGGGATTTGTATGATTTACAAAAATGCCAATGTTAATGGTAGACTCGTTGATATTCAGACGGAAAACGGAACGATTGTAGCCGTGGGCAAGATTTCCGGTGAGGGTGTGGATATGAAAGGCTATAAGGTCTATCCCGGTCTGTTTGACATTCACTCACATGGCTGTGTGGGGTGTGACACCATGGATGGTAACCACCTGACTGAAATGTCTGAATATCTGGCAAAAAACGGAACAACCTCCTGGCTTCCTACCACGATGACTGTAGCAATGGAGGATATCAAGAAGGTTGTTAATGCAGATATTTCAAATGTTACCGGTGCGAATGTAGTAGGTTTTCATGCGGAAGGTCCTTATGTATCTCAAAAATATAAGGGCGCACAGAATGAAGCCTATATCATAGACCCTGATATTGACACATTCAGTCAGCTTAAAAACATTAAACTCATTACTCTGGCACCGGAGCTTCCCGGGGCTATGGAGTTTGTTAAACAATGCACTTGCCCTGTTTCTCTGGGACATACAGACGCTTCTTATGATTGTGCCGCCGAGGCCATTGAAAACGGTGCTGTTTGCATCACGCATACCTTTAACGCCATGGCACCCCTGCATCACAGAGAGCCCGGTTCCATCGGGGCGGCGATTGATAAGAATATTTATGTTCAGGTCATTGCTGATGGGATTCATTTGCATCCTGTTATGGTGCGGATGCTATACCGTTTGTTTGGTGCAGAACGCATGATTTTAATCAGTGACTCCATGTGTGCTACCGGCGTCAGTGATGGCGTGTATATGTTTGGCGGTCAGCCCATCAACGTTAAAAATTCAGTTGCCAGAACCCATTCAGGTGCCATTGCAGGCAGCACGTCCACACTCTTTACCTGCGTAAAAAAAGCAATTGAATTTGGCATTCCTGAGGCAGATGCCTTTCACATGGCATCCGGGACACCGGCGGCTATGCTAGGCGTAAAGAAAGGAAAAATAGAAGCAGGCTATGATGCAGAGTTCATAGCGGTTGATGAAAAAATGAATCTTGCCATGTGTGTGGTCAGAGGTGAAATGGTTTCGTTATAAACGATTTTATAATTCTAAAAACGAGTCTTGCTCCGTGGTTTCAAACTCAACCTTAACTGAGCGGCCGTATTCGGTGGGGGACATTCCTGTCAACTGTTTAAAACGCCGTGAAAACAGGTGCACAGTATCAAACCCCAGATGTGTTGAAATCTGGGATATGTTGTGCCCGCCCTCACGAATCATAGATTTGGCAATATCAATTTTCATTTTGGCGAAGTGAGTCATAATCCCTTCGCCAATTTTTTCTTTAAATAAATTTTTCAGCGTGGTAGGGCTGACGTTTAAGGACTCGGCAATTTGAGTAAACGTCAGTTTTTCGCAAATGTGCTCCTGCAGAAAGCTCAGAACATTACTTAAAAGATCCTGCTCCATACCGCGCTTTAAGGTGGTACTGTTTCGCCTGATGCCGCCGTAGTTGCGGTAGAGAGAAATGAGCAAGTGCTCCAGCGACAGCGCAAGGACTTGCTCAGAACCAAAAAGAGCCTCCTCGCGACGCGTTAATTCCTTTAAAAAGGTGTTTTCTAGGGGAGAAGAAAAGCTATGTATAGATTCTCGCACAATGGTTGCAAGCAAATGCTTTTCAATGTCTGAAAGAGGCAGAATGCGCTTTTTGAAGAATTTGATGGCAGGGGACTTACAGCTGAAGGTAATGACAACCAGATTGGGCGCAACAACACCGTTAGCACGCAGATTGTGGTACTCATTCGGTTGGTGGAAAGCAGCATGACCTTGCGTTAAAATCCGCTTTTCTTTATCCATATCAATTTCAATTTCGCCTTTGTCTACATAGACAAACTCCCAGAAGTCATGGGTTTCACCTTTGAAAGAGTAATCCTTTTCATACTCAAAATAGTGAACGGTGAAAATTTCATTTATGGTAAAAACGCGTTTTAGTCTGGTTGGTTTAAACTCCATATGGCCCCCTCCTTTGTGTTCTAGTATACCATGGGAGAGGTCTTTGTGTAAAGTCTTTTTGGGCAAAGGCATTTGACATATCATCAAAAATGTGATATATTTTTAGTAAATTAGTAAATTATGTATAGGGGGAATACTATGTCAACCATTTCGCTAATAGGCATTATCTTAGGTCTTATTGCTTTAATTTATCTGGCATACCGGGGGCATTCCATTGTTTGGGTTGCGCCGGTGTGTGCGGCTATTGTTGCTGTTTTAGGTGGGCTGAACGTTTTAGATACCTATTTGGGAGATTACATTAAAGGAACGGCGGAATATATTATTTCTTGGTTTCCGGCTTTCTTTTTAGGTGCCGTATACGGAAAACTGATGGATATGACAGGCTCCGCCCGGTCACTGGCAAACAAGCTGGTTTCCCTGATTGGTCCTAAATTTGCAGTGCTGGCGGTGGTTCTGCCCTGCCTGTTAATGACCTTTGGGGGCATTTCGCTGTTTGTGGTGGTCTTTGTTATTTATCCCATGGGATATGCGATTTACCGTGAAGCAGACCTGCCCAGAACCCTGCTTCCCGGCGCCATTGCCTTTGGTGCCTTCGGCATTACCATGACGGCGATTCCGGGTACACCGCAGATACAGAACATTATTCCTACTCAATATTATGGTACGACGGCGACCGCAGCGCCTTGGATGGGTTTAATTGCGGCGTTATTGATTGCTGTGCCGGGGTATTTATACTTAGAGTGGCGTTGCAGAAGTGCCCGCAAAAAAGGTCTGCACTTTGAGGAAGACCCCAAGTATATAGACAACACTGCAGATGCTGCAACATTACCTGGATGGCACTGGCTCAGCGGCCTTGTGCCTTTGATTGTGGTTGTGCTTATGCTCAATGTTCTGCCTGGCGTTTTAGAACGGGCAAATATTGTAAAGTGGTCAGCTAACCAGTCTATTGTTGTGGCTCTGATTGCCGGTATTTTGGTGACCTGCTTGATGAATATTCGGCAGTTTAAGGTTTTGCTTCCGGCTGTTAACAAAGGCGCTGACGGCTCGCTGACAGCGATTATGAACACGGCCTGCGCGGTTGGCTTTGGCTCAGTTGTAAAGGCAGTTCCTGGCTTTGCGTTGCTTAAAAATGCCATGCTTAATATGCCCGGCTCCATTTTATTTTCTGAGGCGATTGCCGTTAACGTATTGGCCGGTGCAACGGGCTCTGCCTCAGGTGGTATGTCCATTGCATTAGAGGCACTGTCTGCGCAGTATCTTGAAAAAGCTGCCGCTATTGGCCTAAACCCTGAATATTTGCACCGCGTTGCCTCTCTGGCTTCCGGCGGTTTAGATACATTGCCCCATAACGGTGCGGTGTTGACGCTGCTTGCAGTATCAAACTGCACCCATAAGGAATCCTACATAGACATTTGTGTAACGTCTTGTATTATTCCCGTTGTGGTGTCTGTACTGCTGTCTTTAGTTTGGGGACTTTTTATATAACCTTTATATCATGAAAATCGCCTGCGGCAACCATTGATGCGGTAGGCGATTTTATGCGTATAGTGCTATTTTCTTAGAATTAGACATAAAAATCTTAGGATTAGACATAGACAAAAAAAAGCTTGTTTGCTACAATGAGTGTAACAAACAAAAAAGGGGGAACCTGTTTTGGAACAAAGTAAAAAACAAGTATTAAAACCATGGCGCCCGATTGAGATAGAAGAATATGGTACGAGGGATACAGTCAAGGTTTGGGGCAGAGAATATACCGCTGACGGTTCTGCTTTAATGACATCTCTTATATCACAGGGTGAAGAAATGCTGGCAGCACCCATGCGTCTTGTTGCCTTTGAAAACGGAGAAGAGGTTATCTGGGAGCATCAGAGTAATCATATGGTATCGGCAGATGATGCTGAGGCGGTTATCTGCGGTATTCAGAAAAGCGGCTCCTTTGTGTTTAACACCATTATGCGTGTTGAATATGACGGTCTTGTGAGTGTGACCTTGAAAGTTGTTCCGGCAGGCGCTACCTCTAATGAAGTTTTTGGCTATACACAAAGCAAGAAAAGAGGCTTTGAATTAAATAAATTGTGGGTTGAAATCCCCTTAAAGCGTGAGTATGCAAAAATGTATCAGGTCTCAGGTGCAACAGCTGTTAACTTTGAAAGTGATGATGTTACGGCAGACGTTGTTGTAAGAAGCAGCGGCAAGCTGGCGGCTTCTATGTGCACCTCTTTCTCACCTTTAATCACTTTAACAGAGGGAAACCTGGGTCTTTCTTATTTCTGCGAAAGTGCTGAATATTGGCAGCCTGAGGCTGAGAATAAAGCCATTGAACTGGTTGTGGAAGATGACGTTGTTACCTTGCGTTTGCATTTGTTAGACAGCCACCCGGCAAGTTGGGTACCTCGTGGTCAAGCACCGATACAGAACAGCTATTTCCCGCTGACGTATCAGTTCGGCTTTAATGTAACCCCCATTAAGCCCTATCCCGAAAATCCCCATAAGAGAAAGATTCTGCACTTAAATGGCTATAAAAAAGAAATGCCTTATGACGAGTATCTTGCTACGCCCTCTGAGGAGTTTGGTGGCAAGAGCGGTTATGACAGAATGAAAGAACTGGGCGTTACAACCGTGATTGTACACGAAACCTGGAATACAACCCAGAACTTCTGGGAAATCCCCCTTCACCGTCAGCAGGTGGTTAAGAATATCATTAAAGAATGTCATGCCCGCGGCATTGAATTTGTTCCTTACTTCGGTTATGAAATCTCTACCCTTGGTAGCTATTGGGACAAGGAAACCGTTAATGATGTTATCCGCGTACCTGAAGACGATGAGGGATGGTTCGGTTGGTACCGTCAACCCTTCCAGAGAGACTATATTGTTTGTTATCGCTCTAAATGGCGGGATGAGATGATTGCCGGCATGCAGCGTTTGGTGGATGAATATGACATTGACGGTGCATACATGGATTTGGGTTTGTCTCCCTGTCAGAACGAACAGCACGGCTGTGGTTTCCGCGACCATGAGGGTAAGCTGCATTATACATATCCCATCTACGGAATCCGTGAACTGATGCGCGGCTTATATTCTATTTTTGAACCCCGTGGCGGCATGGTAAACTCCCATCAGGGTGCTAGTTATAATTTCCCCTGCCGTTCCTTTATTCATGAAACCTACACCGGTGAGGAAATTGTTTGGTATATTAAGGATGAGGGCGCCGATAAAATTCCCATGGATTACTTCAACTTCACCTTAAACGGCAGAAATGCCGGCAACCCGGTGAACTATGTTGTCATTGAGTATCCGCACTGGAACTTTAAGGATTCCTTCACCGTAACTCTGTTAAACGCAGCACTGCCCAGACCGAAGAACTTTAAACAGCTGGAGCTGATTGCGCCTGTATGGAAGGCAATTGATACTTTCCCGGTTGAACATTCTACATGGCATCATTATCTTGATAACGATGCGGCAGTTAAGTGCTCAGAGGAGGATATCAAGACAAGTTTCTATGAATATGTAGATATCCGTGGTAAAAAGATGATTTTGGCGTTTATCACCAATCCTACCAGACATGAGCATGAAAATGTCAGCCTCTCTTTTGCAGAACTGGGTGCAATGACAGCTTATGACGCTTTGGCTGGAAAGGATGTTGTAGTTTCCGGTAATACGGTAACACTTTCCTTTAACACCTTTGATTCTTATATTTTAGTCTTAAACGAAATTTAAAAGCTTGCGTAAAAGCGGCATCGTTAGGCGTTGCGTCTAACGATGCCGCTTTGCTATTGGAGGAATTTATTATGAAAAAATTGGAGAAGCTGTTGAACTGCTTAATGAATACAACAAAGCATTAGAAGAACTCGTTAAAGAACACGGCTCAGAAATTGAGTATTAATAGAGAGATCGTTTGTGGGTTGGTACAATTATACTTTTAGTTTTCTCGGTTATGCCCGGAACAATCAGCACTAACAATTATGGCGATGATCCGAAAGATACATGTGTTGGATAACTGATCATTTTTGTAATTGTGTAAAGCCTTTACAAACCCTTTGAGATATCAAAATGGTATTTCAAGGGTTTTTTATCATTATTTCAAAGACTTAAATAAAATTATTTGTTTAAAAAAATGTCTTGAATTTCCCGTTTTCAAATTGACTATTTTTAGGTTTTGTGATACAATCTCAATATGTATGACACTTTGTACACAATGTTGAAGCTATATTTTTTCTCCTAACTTGACATATGTTATTGCTAAAAAAGATTGGCATCTAGATTGTACAGCTTTTATAAAGCTTGAAATGCAAGGGATAAAAAGCCTTCCTCTTGAGGGGAAGCCTTTAAAAATAATAAAAATTTTTCTCTTACTTGACAAAACCATAACGAGAATAATGTCGAATTTTGTTTAAGAAGCTCATAATATAATGATTATTAAAAAGGATTGAAGGGAAGAACGTTCAAATGAAAATGAAATTAAAAGACGGAAAGTCAAAAGTTCTTACACTCAGTTATGACGATGGTGTTGTGCAAGACATCAGGCTGATTGAGATCATGAACAAATACGGATTGAAAGGCACTTTTAATATTAATTCCGGCAAGTATTTACCTGAAGATGCTGTTCGGGATAGATTTTATGGAAGAATGAAGCTGTCAGAAGCAAAAGAACTGTATATTAACTCCGGGCATGAGGTTGCAATTCATGCTCTTACGCATCCTTTTCTTGAACAGCTAGATTCATGTGAGATTATATATGAGATTACAGAGGATAGAAAGAATATAGAAAACCAGTATGGAGTAATCGCAAAGGGTATGGCGTATCCTTTCGGCACATATAACGATCGTGTGGTAGATATTTTAGAAAAATGTCAGATTGCATATGCCAGAACAACTAAAGCTACATATCAATTTGGATTTCCGGAAAATTGGTTGTTGCTTCATCCTACCTGCCATCATGATTACGAAAACCTTGAAGAGTTAATAAAAAACTTTGTTGAGACAACGAATCGGTGGGGAAATGCAGAAATGTTCTACCTATGGGGGCATAGCTACGAATTTGACAAAAACGATAATTGGGATGTTATTGAAAAATTTGCTGAATATGCCGGAGGCCATGACCACATTTGGTATGCCACAAATATTGAGATATACAATTATGTTAAAGCATATGAAAGATTGCAAACGAGCTTTGACAAGAAGATTATACACAACCCATCAAGCGTGGATGTTTGGGTTGAAATTAAAGGTGAGATATATTGCGTAAAATCCGGAGATACCTTAAGATTATAAAAAACTTGCTTGTTTAGGCTGATTTATGATACAATGAATATAAAGAAAAGGGAAGCAAGGCGACAAGCATTTCACATTAGAATTTAATTTGTTTGTGAAACAATATACAGAAGAAACCGCCTGTGAGGGCGTTTGTAAGCTGGCTGATTCTGTTCGCCGGCTTGCGGATATGTTTAAAAAAACAAGAAGGAGATTTACTATGACGAAATTAACTTTTGAGGACTACGAAATTTTATCCGCAGATTTAGGAGAGGAAAACATGCTGCCGGATATCAAAAATGTTGACTATCTCAAGAGAGCAAAATATGCACTGTCTGAAAAAATTCCGCCGGAAGATGGCAAATACTTTAATCAAGGCCATATTAAAACCATTTTGCCTTACACCGTGCAGGATAATTATAATCGTGACAGAAAGATACGTAAATTTCATGCAGCAATTTTAGAAAATGACAAGTTGAAAGCTGTTTTTCTGCCGGAATTGGGCGGCAGACTCTGGTCATTGTATCATAAGGGTCTTAAAAAAGAGCTTTTATATGTAAATTCTGTTTTTCAGCCGGCAAACCTTGCCATTCGTAACGCCTGGTTTTCCGGCGGGATAGAATGGAACGTTGGTATGCGCGGTCACACGCCGCTGACCTGTTCACAGATGTATGCCTGCAGGATGGAAGATGAAAAGGGCAACCCCTGCCTGAGAATGTACGAATTTGAGCGAATTCGCGGTCTTGCCTACAGCATTGATTTTATGCTTCCTGAGAATTCAGAAATTTTATATGTAAAAACCACGGTAGAAAACACCAATGATGATGCAAGATATATGTATTGGTGGTCTAACATTGCGGTTCCAGAAGAAGAAGGCGTTAGAATTTTAGCACCTTGTGACAGCAGCTATGTCACGCTTTATAACGATGAAAAAGGACATTATCTGGATTTAGAGCCAATGCCCTTTAGTGACCGTTCCGGTGAAACGCTGGACATATCCTATCCTGAAAATTCCTTCCGTTCTCTAGACTTTTTCTATAAAACCCGTAACAATCACAGAAAATGGGAGGCAACCTTCGGAAAAGACGGTACTGGCCTTGGGCAGTTTTCCACTCCGGAACTGATTGGCAGAAAGCTTTTTGTCTGGGGTCAAGGTAAGGGTGGCAGAAACTGGTGTAAATGGCTGTCAGATAAGTATGAGCCTTATATTGAGATTCAAGCAGGGCTTTTAAGCACCCAGTTAGAACATATACCTATGCCGGCGAAAACCACCTGGTCATGGGTAGAAGGCTACTTTGCAGCAGTTTGCGATCCCGAAACGGTTCACGGGGAATATCAGTCGGCGGTTAGTGCTTTTGAAGATTATCTCGAAAGCTTTGCACCGTCTGATGATGAAATGCGTGCTTTGTTTGACAATGTAAAGCCTGTCAGCATGGAGCAGATGGGTTCTGCTTGGGGTTATGTTGAGAACTGTCTCCGTGAAAAAGCAGGAAAAGCCGGTGTGAGCCCAAGATTAGAATTTCCGGCGGAAGCGATTACGGACGGAGAAAAGCTGTGGCTTGATTTTCTTACAACCGGTTATATGAGTGATTATGACCTGACGGAACCGCCAAAATCCTTCCATGTTGACCCCTTGTGGCTTCCGATGTTTGAAAAGCAAATTGCTGACGGCAAGGCAAATGCCTATATGTATTTGCAGTACGGCGTTGCTTTATATGCCAACGACATGGTTACAGAGGCATATCAAGCATTTGAAAAGTCAATAGAACTTACACCCAATGCCTGGGCATACAGAAACCTTTCCATGATTGAAAATAATGTGTATGAAAACAAGGAAAAGGGTTTGTATTACATAGAGAAGGCTATGGCGCTGAATGCAACGTACCGTGGTCTGGTTGTGAACTGCGGTCAGGTTATGCTGGGCGTCGAGGCATATGAAAAATGGCTTGCAATCTATGATAACCTTACAGATGCGCTAAAGGCAGACGGCAGACTCATGATCTATCGCGTTATAGCGCTGATGGAGGTAGGCCGTTATGAAGAGGCTTCTGCGGTTTTACATAACTCCTTTGAAATTTATGACGTACGCGAGGGTGAAGTTTCCATTACTAAAGTATGGGAAGATTTACATAGACGGATGATTGTGAAGGAAACCGGTATTACAGATGCAGACGAATTAAACCGGTTGTATAAAGAACGGTATCCGCTCCCGCAGGAACTTAACTTTAGTCAGAAAGAAGATCAGTAATATTTATCGGTGAAAGCCGAAAGGGGGGATTGTTATGTATAAAGCGTTAATTATTGATGATGAGATAGAAGCTATTGAAAGTGTGTACAGCGCCTTTGACTGGAACAGTCTGCATGTAACGGAAGTTGTTAAAATCAGTAATCCCCACGGGCTCGTAGAGCGCATGGTTTCAGAATCTCCTGAAATTGTTTTTATCGATATTGAAATGGGTGTTGTTTCCGGGCTCGATGTGATTGAAGCTTGCAGCAAGCTGCTTCCTGAAACACGCTTTGTCATCATTAGCGGACATGACAATTTTGAATACGCAAGAACCTCTATACGGTTGGATGTTGTGTATTATCTGCTGAAGCCCTTTACTGAATATGAGGTGGATATTGCAACGGAAAAGCTGATGAATGATTTAAACGTAAGATTTGGCGGCGAAACAGGTGTGCAGCTCAATGATATTAACAGCTTTTTATCCAATAAGCAGCAATTTCAGGATTTTATGCTAGAAAGCGGCATTATTTTTCCCCAAAGCTATCGCTTTATTGTTGCGTGCATGGAGAAGGTGGATCTTGAATCTTTAAGCCTTTGTCTGCAGGATCAGCTCATTAAGCGATATAAAATCGGCAGCAAAAAATATTTGCTGGTGGTGGAAGAACCATTAAGTGAAAACAGCATGATTCTGCTTGAAAATTTAAGCTGCATCAGTAATATGACCTTAGGCATCAGTGATATCATCAGTACACCGGGGGAAACATATGCCTGCTTTAAACAGGCGAATATGCTTGCTTACGGAACTTTTATTCACGAACGGTTTGGCATTTATAAAACAGAACGGGACGGAGAAGATGTTTTCAATAACCTGATGGATATGCTGGAGGCACATTTTGAAGCAGAAAATTTTGACGCTCTGCAGGAAATGCTGACGGTGCTGCCGAAGCAATCAAGAGATAAAAAGTTTAACATGGAGCAAATTGTCTTTTTCCATAACTCATTTATTATTCGGTTAAACACAGTATTGCGGCAGAGAAATAAAAAAGATTTTCTCTATATTTTGTCCTTTGAAGAACTGCTCAATGAGTATTCTGACCTTCAAAGCATGTGCGATACGCTCAAAGAGGCACTGTGCGCTGTGAACGACAGTAACCCCGAGTCTGCCGATGAAAAACCAAAGATTAACTCCGTCGAAGTGGTTGAGCAGGTGAAGCAGTATCTGAAGGTTAACTATGTTCAGAAAATCAGAATCAAAGATTTAAGCACCATGTTCTATATCAGTGAGGCGTATTTAAGTGATATATTTAAAACCTTGACCCACAAAACTATTATTGAATATCTGGCAGATGTACGTATTGAAGCGGCTAAGGAATCACTGAAAAACACACGAATGAACATCTCAAACATTGCAGAATCTGTCGGTTACGGTGACTACTGTTACTTTAATAAGATTTTCAAAAAGTACGTAGGTGTGACGCCGTATCAGTACCGAAAAAAATATGCAGGGAATGTTGAAAATGAAGATTAAAACCTGGTTTGTCTGGATTATTGTCGGAACAGTCAGTTTGTTTTTCCTCGTTCAGGTTTGCTTTTATTTTATGTTCCGGAATTGGAATAACAGCATGAGGGATTCGCTGATAGAGACAACCGCCAACCAGTCGGCATCCCAGATTGCAGAGCAGTACAACAGTGTGGAGGATGTATCTGTCAATATTATGACGGATGCATATGTGCAGGACTATCTGTTTAATGCAGAGACGCATACCTATGAAAATTATAATCATATTACCAACAATATTACATCTATTATTTTTGCCAACAAAGGCATACAATACGTTGCGATTTTAAATGAAAGTAATATTATTTTGAATGTGTCTCAGGCAGGAAACATGCTGGAACATCTTTCGTTGCTTGAACAGGTGAAACAAGATATTGCTCAAAGTGAGTGGCAGGGCGCTTTTGTGAAAGCCTATCAACACAGCGAAAAAAATTGCTTTGCCTATGTTGACTGCATTCGTTCGTTAACCTTTGACAACGCCCGGCATCGCCCTCGCTACATTGTTATTTTGTTTGAGGTCAGTGAACTGGAAAGCGCGTTGGAGCCTGTTTTTGACCAAAACAAATTTACGCTGAGAATTTTGGATCATCATGACAGAATTTTACGATCCGGCAGCAGCAACGAATTCGGTCAGATTTTTACACCGGCAGACCACGCGCCCGACTCTTGGTATAAAATTGTTACCATGGACCAGCCGGAATGGAAGCTGTGCTTTTCAATTCCAAAAGTATATTTCGGCTCCAGCCAGAGCTCGTTTTTAGTCTTTATGCTGCTGGTAGTGGTTCTGAATGGTTTATTGTTGATTTTTATGATTAAAATTCTGATTCAAAATATCTCTGAATCCATTTCAGATATTGAAAAGGAAATCGGAATTATTTATGGCGGCAAATGGGAGCACCGAATCAGGTGTAAGAAAGAAAACGAAATCGGCAGTATTGCCCAAAACTTTAACACGCTTTTAGATAAATATGAAGAGATGATGCGTAAAAACAGTGCAATGGAGGAGGAAATACACACCGCAAGGCTCTTGCAGCTGCAGGCGCAGATAGACCAGCTGCAGGAGAAAATATCCCCCCACTTTTTGTATAACTCCATGGAGTATATAAAAGGCGTTGCCCAGGAGCACGGTGTGGAAAAAATTGCGGATATCACCAGCGTTTTATCACAAAACTTCCGCTATAACATGGATGCCGCCAGGGAGGTTTCAGTTAAAGAAGACCTGTTTTATGCCCTGTCTTATTTCAATGTTGTCAACTCAAGGCGAAAGCATCCCATTCGCTTGAATCTGAACCTTTCCAAAGATATTATGGAACGACGGATTATTAAGATGGTCTTCCAGCCGATTTTGGAGAATACATTAAAACACGGTGATCTGGATGAAAACGGTGTTGTTGATTTTTCGGGCAGAATCCGTGACGATGGCTTTACGGAAATTTCGGTCAAGGATAACGGACGAGGGATTCCGGATGAAACCTATGAAAAGCTGCAAGCATCTTTGCGGGACGATGTGAATTATGTTAAAGACGAAAAAGGTGACCATCAGGGAATCTTAAATGTGCATACAAGACTTAAGCTGACCTATGGTGACGGGTGTGGCATCAGTATCAAGAGCAAATTTGGTGAATGTACAGAGATTATTATAACATTTAAACAAAAAAATTAGACATTTTTAACGAAAATCCTAGGATTAGACAAAAATATCCTAGGATTTTCCCTATATTATTTTACAAAAATTTTATATAATTAATATAAATAAAAAAACTAAGTAGAGGTGGATGTTACTTTGAAAGCAAAACTAGAACAACAAACACTACACACACCAAAACGAAAGCTTGGAAAAGAGCTTTGGCGGTCAAGATATTTATACCTTTTGCTGCTTCCCAGCATTGCAATGGTTGCTGTCTTTAATTACGCTCCGTTGTACGGCTTGACTTTGGCGTTTAAAAAGTTTAATGCCGGTCTCGGTATTATGGGCAGCCCATGGGTCGGTCTTGATGTTTTCAAAAAGGTTGTAACGGATTCGTATTTCTGGTATGTATTCTGGAATACAATTAAAATCAGCCTGCTGTATATCACGTTCACGTTCCCCATGCCGATTCTGGTTGCGTTGTTCTTCAATGAACTGCGCAGCAGTAAGTTGCAGAAAACCTTGCAGACGGTTTACACCTTCCCGCACTTTCTGTCATGGATCATTCTTTCCGGTATCTTTATTAACTTCTTAGATATCAATGGTCCCTTCAATGCGGTTTTAAGTGCACTTGGGATGGAGAAGGTTTTGTTCCTCGGCGAAAAGGAATTGTTCATTCCCATTTTGCTTATCACGTCAATCTGGAAGGGAGCAGGCTGGGGCAGTATCGTGTATTTAGCTGCCATTGCCGGTATTGACGCAGAGCTTTACGAGGCTGCAGAGCTTGACGGCGCAAACCGCTGGCAGAAAATGTTCTACATTACCGTTCCCAGCATTGCTACGACCATTTGTATGCTGTTGGTATTGCAGATCGGTCAATTGATTAACAGCCACTTTGACCAGATCTTTAACATGTCGAATCCGGTTGTTGCCGAGGTTGCCGATACCATTGGCGTGTATACATACAGAATTACCTTCCAGTCCAGTGCTTCAGACTTTTCTTTCACAACGGCGGTTGGTCTGTTTACATCGGTTATTAACTTTATGCTGCTGACCATTGCCAATGTATTTTCTAAGAAGGTACAGGGCGTAGGCGTTCTGGAAGGAGGTAAATAAAATGAAAAAAAGAATTACAATCGGCGACATTATCATTGCGGCAGTGATGATTGCCTGGGGTTTCACAATTTTTTACCCCTTTTATAACACGGTGCTCACTTCCTTTATGACAGAAGCTGAGTTTTTGAAAAACCCGTTTTCCTTTTATGTTAAAGACATTACCTTTGATGCATATAAGGAAATCTTATCCAATAACAAGATTCCCAGAGGCTTCTTAAATTCGCTTATCATTGTTGCAGGATATACACCTTTGAGCGTAATCTTGGTATCCACTGCAGGATATGCTATGAGCCGAAAGAAGTTCCCCTTAAGAAACATCATCAACAACTACTTCGTTATGCCCATGTATTTCAGCGGCGGTATCATTCCCCTTTACCTCTTGGTAAAAAATTTGGGCATGTTAAACAGCCTGTGGCCTATCATTTTATTGGATGCTATGAATTTGTATAATATGATTCTGGTTAAGAACTATTTTTATGGTATACCGGACTCTTTGGAAGAATCCGCCAGAATTGACGGTGCTAATGACATCAGAATCTGCTTCCAGATTTATATGCCGCTGGCAAAACCGATTCTTGCAACCATCCTGCTGTTCTGCGTGGTGAATAAATGGAATGAATGGTATAACCCCCTTCTGTTTATCACAAATACCAAGCAGTGGCCTCTACAGCTGGTGCTTCGTGAAATCATCGGTGAAGCGGCAGAACGTTTGGAGACCGGTGGTATTTCTGAGGAACTGTTAGGTCTCGAAACCTTCTCCCAGAGCATTAAAATGGCAACGGTTGTTGTTACGATGGTTCCTATTATGTGCGTTTATCCCTTCCTGCAGAAGTACTTTATTAAAGGTATTATGATTGGTGCTGTCAAGGGCTGATCTGTAATATATTAATAATAAGAAAAAATTAAAATTTCAAGGAGGATTCTGTTATGAAAGCAAAAAAAGTTTTGGCGTTCTTACTGGCAGCCATCCTGACAATAGGCGTACTTGCCGGCTGTGGTGGCAAAAGTAAGGATGTCAGCGAAGACGGTAAATATCTTTATCGTGTAACAATGGTTAACCCGAAGGATAATTTGACAGAAGACGTAGTTTACCAGCAAATTTCAGATAAGTTTAACGTCGAATTTGAGCCTCTGGGTGTTTCCTATGAAAACTGGTCAGAAAAGAACCGTATCTGGCTGTCTTCCGGTGATATGCCTGATGCCATGAAGTGGGCATTTAACTACGAGGATTATATTACATACTCAGAGCAGGGTGTTGTAAAAGCTCTGCCGGATAATTTTGAAAAGAAATATACCAACCTGGCAGCTATTATGCAAGGCAACAAAACGTTGGACAAATTAAAAGAGTCTAACGACGGCAAGGTTTATGCGTTCATTCCTGGTTACGGCTTTGGTACCAAAGCTTATGAAGAAGGCTTTGACGTAAACGTTGATATGTATGCTTTCGTTTACAGAAAAGACTGGGCTAAGCAACTGGGAATTGAATTTTCTCCTGTTATGCCCTATGAAGACTTGATGGAAGCTGCGAAAAAGTTTAAAGAAGCTGACCTGGGCGGTGTTGGCAAGGACAACACAGTTGGTATTGCTGTGCACTACACCGAAGCTCCCAACATTTTTGTAACCGCTTACAACAGTGGGTATAACAAGTTCTATAAAGATGCAAACGGTTCTTATGTTTACGGTATGCTCCAGGATGATACCAAAGCCGGCGTTTTGGAATATGCAAAGGCTTACAAAGAAGGTATTCTGCATCCCAACTTCTTTGCACATCAGATGGACAATGTTAAGAGCTTGTTTGTAACCGGTAAAGCTGGTCTTTACTACGAAAACTGGAGCGGTAACGCCGCATTTACAAACCTCAAAAAGGTATTTGCAGAAGCAAACCCCGGCGTGGATCCTGAAGAAGCTTTAGGTCTTTGCTGGTTCACCTCTCCCGATGGTAAGATTCATGGCCGCGAAAACGCAGACTTCTGGGAATGTACTTACTATAGCCCGGCTATGAGTGACGAAAAGTTTGAAACACTGTTGACTGTTATGGAATACCTGGCAGGTCATGATGGCGCTATGCTGAGAACCTACGGTATTGAAGGCGTTGACTACAAGATGGAAAATGATACCGTTACCCGTCTGATTGAGCCTAATAACGACGGTGGCTACAAGATGTCTAACAAATACCCCGGCATCAGCATCTTCTCCGCACTTACAACTACCAAATTCAAAGACCTGAAATATGCATCTAAGGACGGCTTGAACATGAACAGCATGAAGGCTTTGAATGAGTTAGGCCTTGCTAAGCTTGGTGGCGAAAATGCACTGTATATGCTTGACATGGATGTGCAGTTCTATTCCTCTGATACATATGCTCAATTCGGCGCACAGGTTTTGACCCACAACATTCTCTTAGACGTTGTTATGGCTGAAAACCCCGAAGCTGAATGGACCAGCCAGCTTGCAGCAATTGAAGCAGATGTGAAAGCAATCGAAAAAGAACTGAATGAAAATATTAAATAAGTCATATAGGTAATGTAAAGTGTCCCTCTCCCTCAAGATGTGGATACCCCACTTTTTGGGGAGAGGGCTTTTATGCTGTTCATAGTGTGTGAGATTAACGCCAGAACCGTTGACCACACAACTACTTTGACGAATGAGGCAGATAGTTTAGAACGAAAAGCCCTGGTTCCTCATGGGGATTTACGGTATGACTACTTTGATATGAAGGGTGAAGACGGCAAACATAGCGTAGAAACAACACACAAGCTTGTAGGAAAAGGGGTCAAAGGATTAAACGAATTTTATCCCCTTTAATTCCTATCTGCTTGATGTTTGCGATTCTGGTTTTGCCGGCATCCGCAAATTTGGTGAGTCCAATTACATATGATGGTGAACGCATCTAACTTTCCACCACACTGGATGCGTCTGCAGGCACACCTGTTACCGTCGTTGTTGGAAAGCCGGGCACAACTCTGGCGCTTTTTAATGTAGCTGCTACCCCAGCTGCGCAGAATAACTTGGTTGAGTAAATTGGAATCCACACAACAAATGATGCAACCAATTTTTCTGCAACTGTTGAAATGTGTCCGGAGTTGGGCACCGGTGTGTGGTATACAGTTCCTGGCTTGAACTGCCAATTATGCTTTGAAGGGTTACAGAATGGTTTGGATATTTTAGGCATTAAAATGTCAAAACGATTTTGTAAAGATGACATAAATTTTCATTATACTAGAAAAAGGATTGGTGTTTGTAATGTTTAAATGCAAAAAAATATTATCTATTATCTTGGCGTTTGCTCTTATCTTGAGCACTTTGCCGGCTTTTGCACTAACTGCCGGTACGGCTGAGACTGATGGTTTTGAATCTGCAACCTTGGGGCCAGTTGACCTTGCAAGCGGATATACCGATAGCTCTGTATGGGCAATAACGGACACCAACACTCAGAAGGTAACATATTTTACTGGCACACTGACCGATGACCGCATTACACTAACGGTGAAAAAAGAAAGCGCAGATTCTGCCAATCAGGTTATGGAGTTGACTCAGCTTGCCACGGGGAGTTGCTCAGGTGTCACAACGAAGTACACGAAATTTTCTGACGGCTTTGACGCAGTCTATACCACCTTTAAATTTAAAATCCCGGCAGAAAATGGCACAGGGCAGTGGTTTATTACTGCCGGTGCTACTGGAAATAGTTATTACACTGACCAAGGCCTGATTGGCATCAGAAGTGGGAATAAAATTTATAAGTCTGACAGTGACAGTTCTAAATCTGCGATGGGCTATGTTGACTCAACCAGCGGTAAGACCTATCAGCGTGATACCTGGTATACGGTATTGGTAAAAACAACGAAAACCGGTGCTGAGGCTTATGTATACGGCGATAACGGCATTTTGCAGCAGAACACGATTACAGGTAATTTTAAAGGTTCCCGTGTAGGTGTGATGTACCGCACCAATGACTATCTTGTGCCTGCGAATGGCTTTACCATTCAGTTAGATGATGCTAAACTTTTGGGCGTTCAGGAAGCAACCGACAGCGTAAGGCTTACAGGCAGCAGCGTTTCAGAGGGCCAGACGGAGGTTGACCGTAAGCCCGTTATTGACCTGACCTTTGACCGCCCCATGGCAGAATATACGTCAGGTATCACTTGCAGCGACAGTTCCAAGGCATTTACAGTAAAAAATATCAGCGATAACACTCTGCGAGTGGCATTTACTGATATGTTGGACTTTTCAACTACATATACCTTAAACTTCTCCGGTGTAAAAGATATGCTGGGGCATACCCCCGACGGAACGACAAGTCTATCTTTTACTACGGTGTATCTGCCGCTAAGTATTTATGGCGCTGATACGGCACTTTTAAAATCCGGTAGTACATTAGAGGGAAGCGATTTGACCTTTTCTGTGAAAAATCATACCGGAGCGGATCTGCCGGCGGCGCTGATGCTGGCACTCTACCAAAAAACTGGCAATGGCGAACGGCTTCTTGCTGTGCAGCAGCAGAATGTGATCGTGGCGCCAGATGCAGAGACGCTTACCTTTGCACTTTCAGGCAAGTATCATGATGTTTCAAAGGTCCGCCTGATGGCGTTTAGCGATATGGATTCGTTACAGCCGATAGCGGAAACCTGCGAGGTTGTTATCTCGGAGGATGTTCCGGTATATAACGTAGACCGATTTGAGAAAAAACTGCTCTTTAAGCAGGATTTTGAGGGTGGTACATTACCTTCCAATGTAACGGCATCTGCTTCTTATGACGCCGAAAGAATTGATGACACTGTAGGCTACGGTGGCGAGGGTTCTGCCTACAAGGTAGATGGTAGTGAAGCCAAAGGTGAAAGTGCCGGTCAGACGAATTTATGGTATAAAATTTCTGGGCTTAATATTCCGGCGGGATCTGGCTTTTTAATGTCTGCAATGTTTAAGACCGAGGGCTTAACAGGCACTATTGCCCAAGGTGGCGGAGACGCATATGCTGAAGGTTGCCGTACCTCTCTGCGCATCTCCGGTGTGGATGAGAATGGCAATAGAAAATCAGAGAATATTTATATGATTGACGAGACAATTAACGGCACTAAGGACTGGACAGAATCTATGCAGTATTTTGTCAGCGATTTTACCGTCAACACGGTTACTGTTACTTGTTATTTGTATTATGAGTTGGATGCGGGCCAAGTCGTCGGCGGTATTAATAGAGGTACGGCTTGGTATGATGATATTTGTCTGTATCAGGTAGGCTATGACCCCTTCTTAGAGGCAATTTTGGAGCAACCGACATATAAAGGCTTTGTCTATGGCGATGGGGGAGAAAATGATATCATTGTTACCTCTAGCGTGAAGGATTACGGTAATGTGTATGACCTTTCTAATTGTGTTGTGCAGGCAAAAATTGTCGATGCCCTTGGCAGCACCATTGCAAGCCAAGAGATTCAGGATATTCCTGATGAAATTAAAATTACCTTTTCTTCCGGAATCCTAGCCATGAATCAGGACTACTACCTGCAACTTTTATTGGTGGATCAATCATCCGGTAAGCAGCATGGCTTCCGTGAATGGACAATCAGAAAACGCCCCGAGGACTGGAGACCCAATAATTATTTTGATGAATACGGCAGATTTGTTATTGACGGTGAGCCAACCTTCTTGATGGGGATTTACGGCATGAATGATTTACGTGGCGCCATTGACGATATGACAGGCACACCCATTAATGTTTTGATGCCTTATGGTTACGCATGGCTGCCCCTTTCTGTTGACAGTGAGGGTAACGCGGTGGCAAATGCTGACCAGACAATTTTAGATTATGCAGAAGAAAAAGGCGTTAAACTGGTTGCATCCCTTAAAAACTACTATTTCTCCAAGGTGCAGTCTACCGGTTTGTTCAGAAACGTCATTCGTGAGCCACACCATGCCCGTCAGGTTTTTGAAGGCTTTACAGAAGCGTTGGATCATCCCGCTGTTTTGGGTTATTACATGGCAGATGAACTGTCTGCTGAACGCTACGGTGCCGAGGTGGAATGGGCTAGTAAAATTCTTTCTGACTTAGATCCGGACGGCTTTACCATTAACGTATTTTCTCCGGAAGCGGAATCACGCAGCCAGATTCGATTTGCGGATACCTCTAATACCTATTCTTATCCCATCGGTACTACAGTTAAGAATTTATCCAGTGTGACAAACAACGTTTCAGATGTTTTAAATCATGTTCCTGCAGGAAACAGACCTTTCATTGCGGTGCTGCAGTCTGCGGGTATAACAGAAGCTGGCAAAACAGACCCCACCAAAGATGAAATGAGAAATATGGCGTGGCAGGCAGTTTGCGCTGGTATGCAGGGTATTATCTGGTATAACCATTTTGATATGGTTAAGGACACGGATGAGTTTGAGGGTTCTTGGGCAAATCTTGTGACTGTTTGCGAGGAGCTGGAGGCATACTATCCGGTGATTCTTTCAACCGAGAAAGCACCGGAAATCACAGCAGAAGCCGGCGATTGGTTTACTTCCATTGCAAAGCGCTATAACGGCAAGGATTATCTCTTTACAACCAACACAACAAGAAGCGAACATACAGCTCGGATTCATGTGGGAAATGCCACAACTGTTAAAGCGGTTTACGGCAACACAACTTATACGCCGGATGCCGATGGCTATATTTCCGTTACCTATCCTTCCATTGGTGTTGAAATATTTGAAATTGAGAGGTAGTATTAAAGCAAAATGGAATGAAGCATATTGATACTCAAGAAAATTAGAAATTTTTCACCTGCTTCCGTTTATAGTTTATATAAATGGAAGTAGGTGATTTTGTTTTGTATAAGTGGAGTCAACAGCTATTTAGAATTTTTTCTAAATAGCTGTTGACTTTTTATTGACGGTATGATAAAATCTATTTAGAAATATTTCTAAATAGGGAGATGAAGCATTGTGGGAATGAATGAAACATTAAAAGCCATATCCGACCCCGTCAGGCGGGATATACTGGGTATGCTCAAAGGTGGCAGGAAGTCTGCCGGAGAGATTGCAGAGCATTTTAACTTGACAGGTGCAACAGTTTCGTATCATCTGGCAAAATTGAAAAGTGCGGATTTAATTGCAGAAGAAAAGTATAAGAATTTTATTTATTATGAGTTAAACACTTCAGTCTTTGAAGAGGTTTTAACTTGGATTTATGCATTGGGAGGAAATAAATTATGAAATTTATGAAGTGGAGAAGTCTTGTTATATCCTGCATGGTGTGCCTTTTGCCCATTCTTTTGGGTCTGGCTTTGTGGAACCGGCTGCCCGATACCATGGCAATTCATTTTAATCTCAATAACGAGCCTGACGGCTTTGCGTCAAAGGGCTTTACGGTTTTTGGCTTGCCTTTTTTAATGGCACTCATACAAATTTTTTGCTGTATTGTCAACGACATCAATGCAAATAAGCATGGTGAGAGAAAGAAGTTTACAAGGGTAACAAAGAGCATTATTCCAGTCATGACGGTAATATTGCAGACTGTAACCTTAGGTTATGGTCTTGGTTGGGATTTGGATATTAGAAAGGTTGCTGCGCTGATTGTGGGTTCTGTCTTTCTTGCCATCGGCAATTATCTGCCGAAATTTGACTATATAAAAAACTACGATTTAAATACTGAAAGAGCAAGAAAGATTAATCGGTTTATTGGCTTTGCGTCAGTTATTATGGGGATATTATTTTTAATCAGCATTTTCCTTCCGCCGTTTTTCACAGTTTTGTGCTTGATTCTTATGATTCCGTATGCGCTCCTTTGCGTGATCTACGGCATTAAGGTGTGCAGGCAGTAGGTTGATTTTATCGCAGGACAGATAGCAGCCACAGCGAAAAATGAGGAAAATATAGTATATGGTATTGCATCAATTTAAGGCAATTTATTCGGGAATTTTTATGAAGAACTGCCGAAAACCTGCCCGGATTTGAAAGAGAGAAGAAAACGCTTGAAGGAGGTACAGCTATCATGAAAAAATGCAAAATTACTGTGAAGAAAATGGCACGGTATGACGATTTGATTGAAAAATATGAAAACCCTATAGAGCACGCCTGTGATCTAAAGGAAGGGCAGGTTTTTGTTGCAAACGGTTGGCAAAAGCCTGCGGGCTTGTGCGACAGCGCCTGGGAGAGTATGTCTGCCTTTGTCATGGCACTGTCTCACGGAGGAGAAAATCTTTATGATGGTTGGATGAAAAATAAAACATCCGCCATGATTTCCTGTAATGACGGTTTCAGACCCGTGAGCTTCTACATTGAAGCGCTGGAAGAGGATGCTGAGTAACAGGAAAAAGGGTGGTCGTTTTGCGTTATTTCAAATAAAACATTAAAACATGTTAATAATATGGGACATTGAAAAGGCACTATCTGTAAAAGATAGTGCCTTTTTGTACTATATCGTTTGCTTTCAAATAAATTTTTAAATAAATAATTTCTTCGCAAGCTTACTTGTCGGCAAGCGTCTTCATTGTGGGGAAGAGCAGAACATCACGGATGGCAGCAGAGTCTGTCAGCAGCATACACATGCGGTCGATACCGAAGCCGATGCCGCCGGTGGGGGGCATGCCGATTTCCAGTGCATTCATAAAGTCTTCATCTGTGGTGTTTGCTTCTTCATCGCCCTGTGCCAAGAGTTCTTCCTGTGCACGGAAGCGTTCACGCTGGTCGATGGGGTCGTTAAGCTCAGAGTAGGCATTTGCCATTTCCCAACCATTCATAAAGAACTCAAAGCGCTCAACATATTCCGGGTTCTCCGGTTTTTTCTTTGTCAGCGGAGAGATTTCGATGGGGTGGTCCATAACAAACGTGGGCTGTAAGAGATGCTCTTCAGCAAATTCTTCAAAGAACAGGCAGAGGATATCTCCCTTTTTGTGGCGGTCTTCATATTGAACATGATGTTCTTTTGCAACGGCGCGGGCTTCTTCTAATGTATGAATCTGGTCAAAATCAACGCCGGCATATTTCTTAACAGCCTCAACCATAGTGATTCTTTCAAAAGGCTTGCCTAAATCCATTTCAATGCCGTTGTAAACAATTTTGGTAGTGCCAAGCACTTCTTGTGCTACGTGACGATATAGGTTTTCAGTCAGGTCCATCATACCGTGATAATCTGTGTATGCCTGATAAAGCTCCATTAAGGTAAACTCAGGATTGTGGCGCGTGTCTAAGCCTTCGTTACGGAACACACGACCGATTTCGTAAACCTTTTCAAGACCGCCGACAATCAGGCGTTTCAAGTAAAGCTCTAAGGAAATACGCAGTTTAAAATCTTCACTCAGTGCGTTAAAATGCGTTTCAAAGGGACGGGCAGCAGCACCGCCGGCATTGGCTACCAGCATAGGGGTTTCAACCTCTAAAAAGCCCTGACCGTTTAAGTAATTACGAATGCTTGCAATGATTTTAGAACGCTTGATAAAGGTGTCCTTTACCTCGGTGTTCATAATCAGGTCCACATACCGCTGGCGATAGCGGATATCTGTATCGGTTAAGCCGTGGAATTTCTCTGGCAGAGGCTGTAGAGATTTAGAAAGCAGGGTGTAGCTTTCAACCTTAACGGAAATTTCGCCGGTTTTGGTGGTGAACACCTCGCCGGTTGCGCCTAAAATATCACCGATATCTAATTTTTTGAAAGCATCATATTCTTCACCCAGTAAATCCATTTTGACAAAAAGCTGGATTCTGCCGTCAATATCCTGCAGGTCACAGAACATAACTTTACCCATGCCGCGCTTTGACATCAGTCTGCCGGCAACAGTCACCTTGTTACCCTCTAAGGCACTGTAATTGTCTTTTACTTCAATGGTGGTGTGGGTTCTGTCAAACTTGACCTCACGGAAAGGATCACGGCCGGATTCTTGTAAATCTTTTAATTTATCACGGCGCACCTGTAAAATCTCATTTAAGTCCGTTTCGTGTGTTTGCTGTTGCATGAAAAACCTCCCGGGAATTTATCTTTATATTTTTTTTACGAATATACATAAATACATTATACTACAAAAAAATGGTTTTGTAAAACCTTATTTAAAAATTTTTACAAAATCTTCTCAAAGCGCACAAAAACTATTGATTTTTTTGCATAAGATGGTATAATTAATGTGTATACCTTTCGATTTAAAACATTAAGGGGATGTAAAATTTGGAGAAAATGGTGGTAAAAGGGGGCAAACCGCTTTGCGGCGAAGTGACCGTCAGCGGAGCGAAAAATGCCGCCGTTGCGATTATACCGGCTGCTATTTTGGTAAACGGTGTTTGTACCATTGAAAATGTACCAAACATTAAAGATGTTCAGGTTATTGTAGAAATTCTAAGATATATGGGTGCAGAAGTCACATATTTGGATGAGTACACTCTGCGGATTGATAGTCAAAGTATCAGAAGGGATACCGAGCCCCATGAACTGATGCGGAAAATGCGCGCTTCGTATTACCTGATTGGTGCGCTTTTGGGTCGCTTTTGTAAGGCTCGTGTTACCATGCCCGGCGGGTGCGATTTTGGCACGAGACCGATTGATCAGCACATTAAAGGCTTTGAAGCACTGGGTGCATCAGTCCGGCAGGACAGTGATATTATTGTGGCAGAAGCGCAGAAGCTCATCGGTGCCAGCATTTATTTAGATACGGTAAGTGTTGATGCAACCATTAACGTTATTTTGGCTGCTGTTTTGGCAGAGGGCACAACCACCATTGAAAATGTGGCAAAAGAGCCCCACATTGTAGACCTTGCAAACTTTTTAAATGCCATGGGAGCCAACATCAAAGGCGCCGGTACGGATGTGATTCGTGTGCAAGGCGTTAGCCAGCTGCGTGGCGGAACATATTCTATTATACCTGACCAGATTGAGGCAGGCACCTTTATGGTAGCTGCTGCTGCAACCGGCGGTAATGTGCTTGTTAAAAACATTATTCCCAAACACATGGAATCTGTGAGCGCAAAGCTGTCAGAAATAGGCGCAATGGTAACAGAATATGATGACAGCATTCGCGTTGAGGGCAGCAAGGTTATTCAGGGCGTGAAAATTAAAACGTTACCGTATCCCGGCTTTCCAACAGATATGCAGCCACAGATTGTAGCGCTTTTGTCAGTAGCTAAAGGCAGTAGCATTGTTACTGAGGGCGTTTGGGACAGCCGCTTTCAATATGTGGGTGAGCTTGTCAGAATGGGCGCCAATATACACGTAGAAGGAAAAACCGCATTTATTACCGGGGTTGACCATTTAGAGGGAGCGCCGGTTCGTGCAACGGATTTACGCGGCGGTGCCGGTGTGATTATTGCCGGTCTGATGGCAGAAGGCGTAACGGAAATTACCGATTTGAAGCACGTTGATCGCGGTTATGAAAAGATTGAAGAAAAATTTAAGGCGCTGGGAGCAGATATCTGTCGTGTGTCTGAATAAATAAATCATCTCCGGTTTGTTTGTCTGCAGCAGAGCGGAGAAGTGCAAGAGTATTTGTGGACAGAAAGGTTATGGAGTTAAAATGAAGAATTGTAAGATTATGTTAGCAGGATTTGGCGGTCAGGGCATTTTGTTTGCCGGTAAGGTTTTAGCATATGCCGGTCTTAAGGCTGAGAGAGAGGTTTCATGGCTTCCGTCTTACGGTCCTGAAATGCGTGGCGGTACGGCTAACTGCAGCGTGGTTATTTCTGATAAGCCTGTTGGCTCGCCGATTATTCCGAATCCGGATGTTTTGGTTGCAATGAACCGCCCTTCATTGGATAAATTCGAAGAAACGCTTCCGAAGGATGGCGTTGTTATTTTAGACAGCTCTATGGTAGACCGTAAGGTTGCAAGAGATGATGTGAAGGTTTTTGAGATTCCTGCAAGAGAGCTTTGTTTAGAAGCCGGTCTTGGTAACCTTGCCAACATGGTTATTGTGGGTAAGCTGATTAAAGAAACCGGGCTCTATACAATGGACGAAATTAAGGCAGGTTTAGAGAAGAGCATTCCGCCTTCAAAGGCAGCTTTAATGGAAAAGAATGTAAAGGCCATTGAGCTTGGTTACCAATATGCATAAAGACGGATTTTCCTATGACGGGCATCGGGTAATCACCTGCGATGCACTGACAGAAACAGGGCTTGTCAGACATGGATTTTCAACGAAAAAAGAGGGAACAAGTCCGGGGAAATATGCGTCTTTGAACTTGGGCATTCACACAAGTGATGACCCGCAATTGGTTCGACAAAATTTTACATTATTCTGTCGCGATGCGGCAGTTGACTTGCAGCATTTGATTCTTGCCAAGCAGGTGCACAGCACGGTGGTGCTTCCGGTTACGGCAAAAGATGCCGGAAAGGGTTTGTTTTTGCCGAGAGATTTTTCTGAGGCGGATGGGTTTGTGACGAACGAACCAGGCATTTGTTTGGCTACATTTTATGCTGATTGTACACCAATTTTGCTTTTAGACCCCGTTTGCCGGGTGATTGGCTCTGTTCACTCAGGATGGCGTGGTACGCTGGGGCAGATTGTCTGCCGGGCTGTTAGCTTAATGCAAAGTCGTTACGGCTCAAAAAGCGAGGATATTTTAGTTGCTACGGGCCCCTCTATTAAGCAGTGTCATTTTGAGGTTGGCAAAGATGTGTATGAACTGTTTACGAAGCAGTTTGGCGCAGTGGCAGAGCAAAATACGGTGCAAAAAGGCGAAAAATATTATATTGATACAGATGCGATAAATGTTCACTCGCTTATTTCTATGGGCGTTTTGCGCCGGCATATTCATCTGCATACGGCTTGTACATATTGCGGAAAAGAAACCTTTTTTTCTTATCGGCGCGATGGGGAGACGGGGCGGATGTGTGCGATGATTGAATTGATTTAAACAGAAGAGGTGAAGAAAATGGAACGTGTTGTTCTGGTTGTGGATGATGAAAAACCGATTCTTGATATTTTAAAGTTTAATTTGCAAAAAGAGGGATTTCATGTCTTGGGTGCAAGCGATGGAGAAGAAGGCTTAAACCTTGCATTGACAAAGAATCCGGATTTGATTTTACTCGATATTATGCTCCCAAAAATGGATGGCTTTGATGTTTGCAAGCGTATCCGTGAAAAGTCTAACGTGCCCATTATTATGATTACGGCACGGGAAGAGGAAGTTGATAAGGTTCTGGGACTGGAGCTGGGTGCTGATGACTATATTACAAAGCCTTTTAGTGTTCGAGAACTTTTAGCCCGTGTCAAGGCCAATATGCGCCGCTTTGCAGGCGATACGAAGGAAGAAGCGTCAGCTGATATTATTGTTGCAGCACCGGAGCTGGTTATCGATACGACCAAGTATGAGGCAATTAAAAACGGTACGACCTTAGACTTAACATTGCGAGAATATGAACTCTTAAAGTTTTTGGTTACGCAGCCGAACCGCATCTTTTCCCGCGAGGCGCTCCTATCCAGCGTTTGGGGATATGAATTTTACGGTGATGTGCGTACTGTTGACGTAACAGTGCGTCGCCTGCGTGAAAAAATTGAAGATGATTCCAGCAATCCCCGGTATATTTTGACCAAGCGGGGCGTTGGATATTATTTTGATAAAGCGTCAGAGTAAAGAATAAAGGGGTAACGGTATGTTTAAGGGTCTGCAGTGGAAAATGGTGACAATTTTTGTCCTGCTGGTGTTAGCGATTATGACAATAGCCGGCACGTTTTTGATCCTTTCTGTTACAGAATCTTATCATCAGATGTTTGCCGAAGAAATGAATTTAATTTTTACGGATTCGTTTATTGAGCAATTGGAAACGGGCATAGCTCAGGATGAGACCTATGTTAAAAATGTTTTAAGCGCTTTTACGGCGCGGATGGGTATTGACTCATACCGTGATTATTATATTCTTTCGGCGCAGGATGCATCGGTGATTGATACATCTGCTGATGTGACGGAAAGCATTTCCATGCAGTCTGCCAATCTGATTACGGCTCTATCCGGCGAGGTAGGAAGGCAAGTCAGTCCGCAGTCTTCTATTATGGATTATGCTGTGCCTGTCCGCGGCGGAGCCGGTTCTTATATCATTTATATTTGTGATACCAAAGAAGAACTAACGGTTATTATTCAGCGAATTTTCAGCATCATTGTTCAGGCAATTTTGATGGGAATAGCGGTCTCATTTGTTATGGGCTATTTTCTTTCCCGAACCATCACAACGCCGATTTCTAACCTGACAAAGAAAGCAAAGCGCCTGGCAGAGGGTGAATTTGAATCCAGAATTGATGTAAAGTCAGATGACGAAATTGGCACATTAACCGAAACCTTTAATGATATGTCTGTCAAGCTGCAGGGCGCTATGCTTGAGATGTCAACAGAAAAAAACAAGGTTGAAGCCATGCTTTTAAACATGACAGACGGCGTCATGGCGTTTGATACGGATGGCAGTGCCATTCATATTAATCCGACAGCACGAAAAATGTTTGGTATTTCGAGTGAGAGCGTAATAGAGTTTGACAGTTTCTTTAATGAAGAGCTTCATGCGGATATTCATCTGGGTGATATGCTGTATTTGGAAAATATTCGTTTTGCAGAGCGTGACCTTGTTCTCAAGGATATTTCTCTAAAAGCAAATTTTGTGGTATTTGAGGATGAGCTTGATAACACCAGTGGTGTTTTGGTGGTGCTGCATGACGTTACAAAGCAGCAGAAGCTGGAAAGCTCTCGTCGAGAATTTGTGGCGAATGTATCCCATGAGCTCAGAACCCCCTTAACAACGATTAAGTCATATGCAGAAACCCTGCTTGATATGCTGGATAATGCAGATGTTCCGGTTACCTTTATTCACACGATTTTAAATGAAACAGATCGTATGACCCGCTTGGTGAAAGACCTTTTGGTGCTCTCAAGCCTTGAGCAGCCGGACCAGCTCAATAAAGCTGAGTTTTCTATGCAAATGCTGGTTTCTGATGTGGTCGATACGCTGGAGCTTGTGGCAAAGGACCAGGGTCACAGATTGTCACTGAAAATCACAGAACCCTTTGATGGCTTGTTTTACGGTGACCGTGACAGACTGGAGCAGCTTTTGTATAATATTATCTCCAACTCCATTAAATACACACCCAACGGCGGAAAAATTGAAGTTTTTGCCGGGCAGACATTTAACAAGGTTACAATTAAGGTGAAAGATACCGGCATTGGTATTCCTGAAAAAGATTTAGGGCGCTTGTTTGAGCGTTTTTACCGTGTTGATAAAGCACGCAGCCGTGAAAAGGGCGGAACCGGTCTGGGTCTTGCCATTTCAAAGGGCATTGTGGATAACCATGGCGGTACAATTTCGATTAAGAGTGAGGTTAACCGAGGCACGGAAGTCACAATTATGTTGCCTGTTTTACCGCCGGAACCGGTAGAAGTATGATAAAAATGTAAATGTAACATAATGTTTATGTAATGGTTTTGTAAAAAACACGTGTTATAATATAAATACGAAGTATTTTATGATGGCGTAAAATATTGTTTGCTTTGCTCCCCGGCTTAGGGGGCAAAGAAAATGAGATAGGTTTATGATTGCTTAGGAGGTGTACCGGAATGTTGAAACGAATGCTCAAAATCAGTTCAGCGATTTTGACGCTTGTGATTTTGATGAGTGTATGTTTAAGTGCCTATGCATCGCCCGATGTTCTGCCGGGAACGGTTTCGTCTACTGCAGATGGGTATGTTACGCTTTTGGCACCGGAACAGTTGACCACATCAACAACCAATAAAAGCTTGCCGATTTCGGCACTGGCACCGCAAGGAACTGCGGTTACTGTATATCGTTATAACTATTCCACCGGAAATTATCACAAGATTGTGACAGGGGGCATTCCCCTGGAATCTTATGTAGGTGCGACATCCTTGTTTGCCGGTCGCGTAGAGCTAACATCCGGCTTGAATAAGTTTTTGATTCGTGGCGCCTGGGATGACAATACCTATACAGTGGTTAAGTTTGAAGTCAATGCGCTGAATGAAGGGTTTATGGATCGCATTAAAGGTGTTATCAACGTCATTTTCGGCTAAATAACTGAATTTTAATGGGGCGTCCCGGTGGTTTTGATTCCAATAGGTTCAAAACGGTGGGTGCCCTATTTTCTTTTTATATGAAAATTCTGCTGAAGGAGGAGCGTTATGGTTAAAAAAATACTGAAGAATGCTTTGCTGATAGGCTCAGTATTACTTGCTGTTATTTTAGTTTCTCAAATTTGGTTCAGCAGCTATTTTCTGCCGGATGGATATGGTTTTTTTGTTTCCAGCTTTCACAGGCGCATTATTACGCCGGTTATGGATTTCTTCAAACAGGATGGGGGAAGCACATTTTCTCAGAATCTGCAAAATCTCTACAAGCCGGAAAGGATTGTGGTCAATGTTTCCGGTGAACGCTGTGCTTATGTTGAAGGGCAGGAGAGTTATGCAGAAGCCTATGCTTTATCGAATGATATTTTAAACAGAATGCTGACGGGGGCGTATAAAGTTAAATCAAAAACCACAATTGATATGGATGCATACACGTCGGCACTCAAAGGCAAGTCTATTTATGTGGATTATGGGAAAAACTGCGATTATCGGTTGTTTTCTTTTAGCATCAGCGGAAAGTCCCAATCCCGTTTTTCCGATGATTTGAGCGCTGTCAGCGGACATGTGATCAGCTTGCAGGACAGCATCATGAATGATATTTCTCTTTATATTATTGACCAAAAAAGCAGCAATATTTTTCGATATGTTATTGAAGCAAATAATAAGGATGAGGTCAATCAAAAAATGGAAGAGCTGCGGGCGCAGACGCCGTCTGCCGGTTCTTTATCGTATTCCTTTGAATTGAATTTTCATAAAGAACAGGAGAATGCTGCTTCTAAAATTTTGTTTGAGCCTATGATATTGATGGACTTAGCACCGGCGCAGGTCAGCCGGTTTGAAAGCCACCGTCTGGATGAATTTGTACAGGGCATCAGCGAAGATATGATTAATACAATTCTAAGAACCTTTTCTATTAACACGCGCAGCATGTGGCATTATACAGACCTGACCAATGCACGGGTTTTTGTAGAAAATAATGCCACCCTTACCCTGTCTCCTGATGGATTGATTGAGTATCAAACCGTTGGAAACGGAAGAGGCTTGGATATTTCTGATAACAAGAACGCTTATGATATCTACGCAGCTACCGACAATGCCATGGACTTTGTCACACGTCTGTGCAGCCATATGCCACCGGAAATTTTTGAAAATTTAAGAATCCGGACAGACATGGTAGATGATGCAGATAAGCAGGGCGTATACCACATTTACTTTGACTATTGTGTTGATGGCATTCCAATTCGGCATAAAACAGAAACAGGATATGCTCATACGATTGAGATGGAAATCAATAACGGTTATTTAAAATCTTACCGGCAGTATATCAGAACCTATGAAAAAACCAATCAGGAAAAGATTACGGCACTTCCTGTGTTGAGCGCGGCAGACCTTTTGGTTGACGCATTGTATAAAGAGCCGGAGCCCCTTAGGGTTCAAAGAATTAATCTTTGTTATGTGGAAGATGAAGCAGGGGTATTGACGCCAACCTGGAATGCATTGATTGGCGGGCAGGAACATATTGTGCAGTAATATGAGGTGACTTATGAACTGGGGACGTGCAAAAACAATTTTAATTATCATGTTTTTGGCTACAGATATTTTTTTGCTGGTTATTTTAATGCGAACCAATATAGAGACTCTTAAAATCCCGCAAAAGACCATTCAAGAAACAGTGAAAATCATGTCTGAAAACCGGGTTTCCATTAAGCCTGAGCAAATTCCGGCAAAGAGAGTCAAAAATCAGAATATGATTATGCGAAACTTTTTTTACGAACCTACAGCAGCAAAAAAAATACTGGGAAACGAGGTAACGCTAGCCTTAAGCAATCCGGAGCAATATGAATTTCAATATGAAAATTCCTTCGGTTCTCTTTATATTCAGGGGAATGGTTTTCGCTTCCAAAATAAAAAAGTGCCTGTGGTTTATTCGGCAAGCCAACTGCCGCAGGCGGAGGCTGTCTCAAACCGGATAGTCAGTGCATTAGATGGACTCGGCTTTACAAAGGGAACGACTTTGCTTTATAATATATGGGAGCAGGACGGCATTTACCATTGTGATGTCATGCCGGTGTTTGAGAATGTAAAAATTTACGGCATCTCCATGCATATTACAGCCGACTGCGAGGATATTTTAACCATTGAAGGCCATTGGTTTGAACCGATAGAGCCAGAAAAAAATGAACCGGAATTGCTTTTGGATGTTACAGCGGTTCTGACGACCATGGCACTTGAAAGCAAAGAATCATTAGTTGAGATTACAGATATTAGTCATGGATATTATGCGTCAAATGAGTTTTTAAACAGCCGTGAGATTGCAGCTGTCCCGATTTATGTGATAACAGACCGCACAGGTCATGCACATATATATGATGCACGTACAGGTACAAAAGTGGAATAGGAGAGATAGTATGTTAGTTGATGTAGCAGAAATTCAGATTCAATCAGGTAACGGCGGAAACGGGCTCGTTTCTTTTCGCCGTGAGAAATATGTGGCAGCCGGCGGACCGGACGGTGGTGACGGCGGCAAAGGCGGCGACGTGGTGTTTGTGGCAGATTCGCGCCTGCTGACCTTAATGGACTTTCGGTATAAAAAAGAATATAAAGCCCAAAACGGCGGCGATGGCATGGGTGCTAAATGTACCGGCAGAAGCGGCGAGGATATGGTCATTCACGTGCCGGTAGGAACCTTGATTAAAGACGCAGAGACAGACCGTGCCATTGCGGACTTAAATCAGGACGGTGACCGCTTTGTTGCTGCCCGTGGTGGTAACGGTGGCTGGGGCAACATCCACTTTGCAACGCCCACACGCCAAGTGCCTAAATTCGCTAAACCCGGGCAGCGTGGTATTAAAAGAAAAATTAAACTGGAGCTTAAGCTACTAGCGGATGTGGGTCTGGTTGGTTTTCCCAATGTGGGTAAATCCACCCTTTTGTCTGTTGTCAGCAGTGCCCGTCCTAAAATTGCGAACTATCATTTCACGACCTTGGAGCCTAATTTAGGCGTTATTTCGGTTGAGGAATCCAAAAGCTTTGTTATGGCAGATATCCCCGGTATTATTGAGGGTGCCAGTCAGGGTGTGGGTCTGGGGCATGACTTTTTAAAGCATGTTGAAAGAACACGGCTTTTGCTTCATCTTGTAGATGTATCCGGCATTGAGGGGCGAAACCCTA
Source organism: Clostridia bacterium (assembly GCA_017507525.1). GTDB lineage: Bacteria > Bacillota > Clostridia > UBA1381 > UBA9506 > UMGS755. The sequence goes on from JAFWAT010000002.1 coordinate 38,384, forward strand.
TTGAGGATTTTGACACCATTTGCGAAGAAATGCGACTGTATAATCCTGAGCTTGCAGAAAAACCCCAGATTGTTGTTGCAAATAAGACAGATATCATTACAAATCCTGAAGCATATGAAGCCTTTAAAAAGGAAATGGAAGACAGAGATTTACTCATGTTTGAGATTTCTGCCGTGGCACACAAGGGTACCCGTGAACTGATGGCATTTGTTTATGGCTGTTTGCAGGAATTACCCGTTCCTGAGCAAACTGTTTTTGAAGATGTGGTTGAAACAGAAGAGCGGGACGACAGCATTACCATCATTCGGGATGGCGATGTATTCTGCGTTGAGGGCAGACGTGCCGACTACATTGTAGCGCATACGAATTTCTCTGATTATGAGTCCTTGCAATTCTTCCAGCGGTCTTTACGTGATGCAGGTATTATCGATGAACTGGAAAAGGCAGGGATTTCAGAGGGCGAAACCGTGCGCATCGGTGAACTCGAATTTGAGTATGTAAAGTGAGGCTTTTCATGAAAGAATTAACCATGCTTGCCAGAGCAAAAATCAATCTGTCGCTGGATGTTGTGGGAAAACGCAGTGATGGCTACCATGACATTGAAAGCATTATGCAAATGGTGGATTTTGGGGACGAAATTACGGTTGTGCATACAGATACACCGGGTATCATAGTCGAGTCAAACATCCCCGGCTTGCCGACGGATGACGGTAACATTGCGTATCGCGCAGCAAAACTCATGCAGGAGCATTTTAATCTTTCCGGCGGATTTACAATCCGACTTAAGAAAAAAATTCCGGTGGCGGCAGGTCTTGCCGGTGGGAGCACCAATGCGGCTGCGGTCATGCACTTAATAAACCGTTTGTGTGATTTGGGGCTTTCTTTTGAAGAGCTTGCCGAATTGGGCGTTACCTTAGGCGCAGATGTGCCGTTTTGTTTGTATGGAAAACCGGCACTGTGCGAGGGCATTGGTGAAAAATTAACACCGGTTGAGGGGCTTTTTGGTTGCTATGTTGTATTGGTGAATCCCGGTGTTGGCGTCAGCACGGCGATGATTTACAAGGCGTTAGATGGTGAGAATCCGCCCAAAGGCGGCAATGTTGGGGCTTTAATAGAGAAGCTTTCCGAAGGAAATCTGCCGGCAGCATTTAAAGAAATGAAAAATGTGATGGAGCCGGTAGCAATGGAGCATTGCCCGGCTATCGGCAAGCTGCTTGCAAAACTTAAAGATGCCGGTGCAGACCATGTGATGATGAGTGGCAGCGGCGCCACCTGCTTTGGCGTTTTTACCAAGGAGCCGAAGCTTTCTGAATTGGAAAAACTGTTTGGCAAAGACCTTGTGGCAATTGCAAAGCCGATTAATATGTAGTCAATGAGGATAGCAATATTTTCAAAAAGACAATCTGTTTAAAGATTGTCTTTTGTGTTTTGTTGTGGTATAATTGATGCATATGGAATTTTATTTCTTAAAATTCCTAAGAGCTAACGCTCTTTTGTGCTCTTCCGAGCACTGCATCAATTGACGGCGTCGTAAAAATGCCCTTGCAAGCAAGCATTTTTACTCCTGGTAAAATGATTTCTTGGCATCTAATTTATACACGAATTTTATCATTGGTATATACTAAATTTTTGTCTTGCAGAAAGCATATCGCAATTTTGTAAGGGTGGGGCGCTCCTTACGCATCCCGGGCGATTCTTAAATCGTCCCTGCAAAAAATGTGTGCGCTGGGAATGTTGACAAGTAATAATTTACATAAGAAAAGGAGAAAACAATGGATATTTTTACAGTTTTAAGCTTAATAGGTGGTCTGGTGCTGTTTCTTTATGGTATGGACCTTATGGGAGATGCCCTCAAAAAGCTTGCAGGTGGAAAACTTGAAACCATACTGGCGCGTCTTACTTCTACAAGATGGAAGGGATTTTTGCTAGGCCTTGTTGTAACTGCAGTTATTCAGTCGTCATCGGCAACGACGGTTATGCTTGTTGGCTTTGTTAACTCAGGTATTATGAAGCTTGGGCAAACCATCAGCATCATAATGGGGGCCAACATAGGCACAACTATTACAGCTTGGCTTTTAAGTATGCAGACATTCAGGGGACTGCAACGCTCATAAAGCTGCTTAAACCTGAATCTTTCACGCCCGTTCTTGCCCTGATAGGTTTGCTTATGAGAATGATGGCAAAAAACGATAAAAGAAGAAACACAGGTACCATTCTTATTGGCTTTGCTGTACTGATGTTTGGTATGGATGCAATGAGCGGTGCTGTTGAAGGCCTGCGAGATAATGAAACCTTCACAAATCTTCTTACTATGTTCTCAAACCCAATAATGGGTATTCTGATTGGTTTTGTATTTACGGCAGTTATACAGTCGTCGTCTGCATCTGTTGGTGTACTTCAGGCGTTGTCACTTTCGTGTATAATTCCATATTCTACAGCTATTCCTGTAATCCTCGGTCAGAATATAGGAACAACGGTAACTCCGATTATCTCTGCAATAAGCGGAAACACCGACTCCAAACGAGTGGCAATAACCTGTCTGTACATAAAAATGATTGGAGTTATTGTGGTTGTAGGCATATTTTATGCCCTAAACTCCTTTATTGGATTTGATTTTATGATGAAGAGTGTCGGTGCTCTTGATATTGCAATTATTCACACACTGTTCAATATTATTTCTACAGTTATTCTAATTCCGTTCTGCAACGTAATTGAAAAGCTTGCAATAAAAACTATTAGAGGGAAAAACGAGAAAGAAGAAACGGATGCCTTTGCAATGCTTGATGACAGATTTCTTGCAATGCCTTCTTTTGCGGTTGGAAAATGTAAAGAACTTGTATGTGATATGGCGAACCTTGCGAGGGAAGCCCTGAAAAAGGCCACAGAACTTCTTGAAAATTATAATGATGAAAAATTTGAAGAAGTTAACATGCTAGAGACGAGTATCGACAAGTATGAGGATAAGACCAGCACTTATCTTGTGAGGATAACGAAAAATCAGATGTCTTCTAAAGACAGCAAGGTTGTGACCGAGCTTTTGCACTGTATAGGAGACATTGAGCGAATTTCCGATCACGCCCTAAACATTGCTGAGGCGGCAAAGGAAATCTATGATAAAAAAGTTGAATTCTCCAATAAAGCAAAAGAAGATATTGCAATTATCAGCAGGGCGACTCAGGAAATTCTTGACCTTGCAATTGATGCCCTTATCAACGATGATATTGAAATTGCAAAGACAGTTGAACCTCTTGAACAGGTTATTGACAGACTTAAAAGAAAAATTAAAAACGGACATATTTCAAGGCTACGCCAGGGCGATTGCACAATGGAGCTCGGCTTTATTCTGTCGGACCTTCTGACAAACTATGAAAGAATTTCGGACCACTGTTCAAATATTGCCGTTTGCTTTATTGAAATGGCAAACGATGAGTTTGAAGTCCACGAATATTTAAGCGGTATTAAATCTGGCGAAGAAGAGTTTGATGAAATGTACAAAGCGTACAAACAGAAATATTATATTGAATAATATCCGTCTGTAAGTTTTGCACTGTAATCTCATATATTTATGCATAAGATAAAACTGACTCATGAAAAGTTATTTGAAATATTAGAAAATAGACGAGGAAACAGTTAGGTGTTATTTGATGTATAGAATATAATCAGTGACGGTATATAATCTATAATAGACTGTGCAAGAGAAATTTTTTTCTGAAAACGTGAACTATCGCTAAAAAGATTGGCATCTAGATTATCCAGTCTTTATAAAGTTTGATATACAAGGGACAAAAAAGCTTTTTAATCGTTTGAACTTATCGGCGGTTTTCAAAACCGCCGATAAAACTTTTGTATTGAATAATATACAAAGAGGAGGATTTTAATGAACAAGCAAAATCTTATTATGAATATATTTTTTGTAATAGTGCTTATTATAGGTTG